>CBIHMQ010000028.1:0-14362 GCA_966211075.1 uncultured bacterium | reverse complement strand
GCGCTACTACCTCTCGACCGGGGCGATCCAGGTGATCCCCGCCGAAGGCCACGAGTGGCAGGTCCACGAAGTCGACCTAGTCTCCGATGGAGCCGCGCCGCCGCCCCCGGCTCACCTGCTCGGGCCGGGCTTCCGCCCGGTCGCCGTCGAAGACACCGGCCGCCTCGAGATCCGCCGCTACGTGCGCCGCGGCCCCGGCCTCGGGCCGCTGAGGCTCGCCGAGCTGAAGTCGGCGGATCTCAACTTCCGGACCAACGGCACCTTGCTGGACGGCATCGGGCCTGGCTAGGAGGGATTGGCGAAACCCCCGCACGCGTCCGGCGGCGGCGGACGCGGCGCGGTTCGGCGTCCTCGGTCGGCCAAATAGCTCTGCTATTCGGCCTTCCTGCGTCCTTGTCCCGCTTGGTCCGGCGCTCGCCGGCCCGCGCACCCGGGTTTCGCCAATCCCTCCTAGGGGCTCTGAGGCGTAAGGCGCTCGTTGCGGGGTATCCTGACCGCCACCGGAGAATTCCAGCGTCTCAGCGAGGAGAGGGCATGACCAAGACCAAGGCCGATCGAGCCACCGATATCTACGAGTCGGCGCGCGAAAACCCCTACGTGCAGCGGCTGATCGAGGACGAAGAGCTGCGCGACAGCCTCCGCGACGCCTTCGAAGCGGCCAAGGGCGCCTACGGCCGCGCTGCCGGCAACGGCAAGGGCGTCGCCAAGGCGGTGACCAGCGACAAGAAGGTCCAGAAGGACCTCAAGGCCGCCGCGGAGAGCATCCGCGAGGCTTCCGAGCGCCTGCGGGCACCGAAGAAGAAGAAGAGCCGGCTGGGCCGGATCATCCTGCTCGCCCTGGTCGGGGCGGCGCTGGCACTGGCCTTCAGCGAGGACGCCCGCAAGACCGTGCTCGACGCGCTCTTCGGCGCCGAAGAGGAGTTCGAGTACACCAGCACCACGAGTATCAACGGCTCCTGACCTGACGGCCGTGGGCGCCGCCATGCGGCGTCCTCGGTCGCTCGCGTGCGGAGCACGCCACGCTCCCTGCGTCCTTGCCTGACAACGCCCACGACCGTCAGGACCGGGGACGTCAGGCCCAGCACTAGACTGAGTTAGATGGAGGCAGCCACCAAAGAGCGCGAGCTGAACGGCGAGAAGGCGGGGCGCAACGTCGACGCGATGCGCGAGAGCGTCGCTCGCCGCGGCGCCGCCGGCTCGACCTTCGAGCACGTCGCCCGCGAGGCAGGGGTCAGCCGCGGGCTGCTCCACTACTACTTCGGGACCAAGGAGCGGCTTCTGGTCGAGGTGGTTCGCCGCGACACCGAGATCCGCGTCGCCCGGCTCGACGAGCGGCTCGCCGAGGCGGGTTCGGTCGACGACGTCCTCGACGCGCTCGTCGCCAGCCTGACCGACATGATCGACAACGAACCGGGCTACTTCCTGCTCCTCTACGAGCTGTTCAGCGCCGGCCGCCGCAATCCCGACATCCAGCGCGAGGTCGGCCAGCTCTTCGTCCGCACCCGCTCCCACGTCGCCGAGGTCCTCGAGGCGAAGCAGGGCGAGGGGGTCCTGAAGCTGCGCTTCGACGCCGAGGCGATCGTCTCCTACCTCTTCGCGCTCGCCGACGGCTTCGCCCTCCAGGCCCTCTCCGACCCTGAGCGCGACAACAGTGCCGCCTTCGCCACCGGCGCCGCCTCGGCCCGGTACCTGCTGGTCGACGAGTAGCCCGGTCCGCCGCCGGCCACCGCTCGGGGGCGTGCGAGTGATGGCCCTCACAGACCGGCACTCGTCGGTGCGACAAGCTGGCCAACCAGCCAATGCGCGACGGAATGAAACGACTTGCGGCAGTCCTGGGGCGGCGGCGTCGCTGGGTGCTCGTTGGCTGGATCGCGATCGTCGTCCTCGCTCTTCCCTTTGCCTCCAAGCAGACCGAGCACCTGACCGGCGGCGGCTTCGACGTCCCCGGCAGCGAATCGAAAGCGGTCGCCGACTCGATGCAGGGTGTCTTCGCCCGCGAGTCGGGCGGGGTGGCGGTGCTGCTGCGCGCCGCCCCGGCGGCTAGCGCCGCCGAGCGCGCCGCCGCCGTCGAGCGGGTCCGGGCGGAGGTCGCCAAGGTCGAAGGCGTCTCGCTGTCCCCCGCCGTCGCCCGCCGCGCCCAGCTGCGGCTGCGCCGCGGCGACAGCACCCTGATCCCGCTCGCCAGCGCCGTCGCTCCAGACGAACTGATCGACCCGGCCGTCGACCTGCGCGAAGGGCTCAATCCCGGCGCGGCCGAGGCTGGCGTCACTACCTACCTGGCCGGCCAGCCCACGGTCTGGGCCGGCATGCAGGAGCTCTCCAAGCAGGACCTCGCCAAGGCCGAGGCCAGCGGCTTCCCGATCGTTGCCCTGATCCTGCTGGTGATCTTCGGCTCGCTGGCCGCGGCGGTGCTGCCGCTGACGCTCGGCTTCGTCAGCGTCATCGTCACCGGCGCCCTCATCTACTTCATCTCCCTGCAGATGACGACCTCGGTCTTCGTCACCAACATGGCCTCGATGATCGGGATCGGCGTCGCGATCGACTACTCGCTGTTCATCCTCGCCCGCTACCGCGAGGAGCGCCGGGCGGGCCGCGAGTGCGAGGAGGCGCGCACCGAGGCGCTGGCGACCTCCGGGCTCGCCGTCGCCTTCTCGGGCCTGGCCGTGATCGTCTCCCTGGCGGGCCTCTGGATGGTCGACAACCAGGCGCTGCGCTCGATGGCGCTGGGGGCGATGACCGTGGTCGCGGTCTCGATCCTCACCGCGACGACGCTGCTGCCGGCGCTGATCGCGATGCTCGGCGACCGGGTGATGCCGGGCGGGATCGTCGCCAGGGTCCTGCGCTTCTTCAGGCACAAGGTCTTCCGCCGCCCCGAGCGTCCCGCCTCCGCCGACGCTGGCGGCAACGGTTTCTGGGATGGCTGGGCGCGCCGGGTGATGGACCGCCCGATCGCCGCCGCGGTCGGCTCCGCCGCGGTGCTGCTGCTGCTCGCCTCGCCGGTGCTCTCGATGGAGACCGGCACCTCCGCGATCGAGCAGTTCCCCAAGGGCAGCGACGTCCGGGTCGGCAACGAACTGGCCGCCGCCCAGCTCGGCGGCGGCGCCGACCCGATCCAGTTGATCGCGTCCTTCGACGGCGCTCCCGAGCGTGCCGTCGTCGCCGGCTTCTCCCGCGAGCTGGGCGGGCAGCCCGGCATCAGCGCCGTCGCCCCGCCGGTCTACGCGGGCGACAGCGTTCTCGTCGAGGCAACCTCGACGATGGCGAGCGACTCCGACGCGGCGGCGGCCCTGGTCGACCGCCTGCGCGACTCCTTCGTCCCCGGCACCGCCCTGGCGGCGACCGCCGCCAGCGTCGACGTCGGCGGCGAAACCGCGCGCACCGACGATGTCCGCAACCAGATCTCCGGCTCCTTCTGGAAGATCGTCGGCTTCGTCCTCGCGCTCAGCTTCATCGTCCTGATGGTGATGCTGCGCTCGCTGCTGCTGCCGCTCAAGGCGGTGCTGATGAACCTGCTCTCGATCGGCGCCGCCTTCGGGGTCCTGGTCGCCGTCTTCCAGTGGGGCTGGCTCGACAGCGTGCTCGGCTTCGAAAGCCTCGGCGCCCTCGACACGATCAACGTGCCGCTGATCTTCGCGATCGTCTTCGGGCTCTCGATGGACTACGAGGTCTTCCTGATGTCGCGGATCCGCGAGCGCTACCTGCAGCACGGCGACAACGAGCGCGCCGTCGCCGAGGGCCTCGCCTCGAGCGCCCGGACGATCTCCTCGGCGGCGCTGATCATGACCGCTGTCTTCGCCGTCTTCGTGCTCACCGGGGTGCCCTCGATCAAGGAGCTCGGCCTCGGCTGCGCGGTGGCGATCGCGCTCGACGCGACCCTGGTGCGGCTGATCTTGGTCCCGGCGGCAATGAAGCTGATGGGCAAATGGAACTGGTGGATGCCCTCCTGGCTCGACCGCCTCTTGCCCGACCTCAGCTTCGAGAGCGGCGCCGAGCCGGAGCCCGCCGAGGCCTGACCACTTAGGATCCGGCGCATGGCGGAGATCGGGTCGGATGAGGCGATCGCGTTCGCGGGGGCGGCGCGGCAGGCGGAGATGGTGCGGGCGGAAGACATCTCGCCGACCGAGCTGGTGCGGCTGCACCTGGAGCGGATCGAGCGGATCGACCCGCAGCTGAACTCCTTCCGCCTCGTCTTCGCGGAGCGCGCCCTACTCGAAGCTCAACAGGCCGAGGCGCGGTTGAAGGGCGGCGACGAACGGCCCCTGCTCGGGGTGCCGATCGCGATCAAGGACGAAACCGACGTCGCCGGCGAGATCAACACCCACGGCACCGATGCCTTCACCGAGCCGGCCAAGGCGGACTCGGAGATGGTGCGGCGGCTGCGCGAGGCGGGCGCGATCGTGGTCGGCCTCACCCTGCTTCCCGAGATGGCGATCTGCGGCTTCACCGAGTCCGCCACCTACGGCGTCACCCGCAACCCCTGGGACCCGCAGCGCACGCCGGGCGGCTCCAGCGGCGGCTCCGCTGCCGCGGTCGCTGCCGGCCTGGTCCCGATCGCCTCGGCCGGCGACGGCGCCGGCTCGATCCGCATCCCCGCGGCCTCCTGCGGACTCTTCGGCCTGAAGCCCTCGCGCGGCCGGGTCTCGCTGGCCCCGGACCTGGAAGGGTGGGGCGGGCTGGCGGTGGAAGGTTGCCTGAGCCGCTCCGTCCTCGACACGGCGCTCTGGCTCGACGTCGTCTCCGGTGGCTCCGCCGAGCCGGAGGCGCCGGCGCCGCCTGAGCGTCCCTTCGTCGAGTCGGTCCGCCAGGCGCCCGGCAAGCTGCGCGTCGCCTGGTCGACGCTGCCGCCTCGCGCGGTCGCCCCGCCGACCGTCTCCGAGGAGGCGAAGAGCGCGGTCGCCGCCGGCGCCGAGCTGCTCGCCGGCCTCGGCCACGAGGTCTCCCAGCGCGACCCCGACTGGGGCAACATCGGCAACAACATCACCGCTCGCTTCCTCGGCGGCGTCGCCGAGACCGTGCGCGAAGTCCCCCGCCCCGAGCGCCTCGAACGCCGCACCCGCGGCTTTGGCCGGCTCGGCGGCATCCTGCCCCGCTCCCTCTACGAGCGCGCCCGCACCGACGGCCGCGCCGCCGACGCCGCCCGCATCAACGCGATCTTCGACCACTGCGACGTCCTGATGACCCCCGTGATGGGCGGCACCGCCTTACCGATCCGTCGCTGGCAGGGCCGCGGCGCCCTCCACACCGTCCTTGGAATGAGCCGCTTCTACCCCTACTGCGTCCCCTGGAACCACCTGGGCAACCCGGCCATGTCCATCCCGGCAGGCTTCTCTCCGGAGGGAATGCCGCTGGCGATCCAAATCATCGGCCGCCCCGGCGACGAGCCAACCCTGCTCTCCCTCGCGGCCCAGATCGAGGCCGAGCGCCCCTGGGCCGAGATGCGCCCGCCGATTTCCTGAAGAGCGCCACGACGTTTCGAAGCCAAGGGACTGCACCCTTCGCAGCCGCTGGGGATGTGGGCGGGGGGCACACAGCCCGCCCCCACCACCAACCTAAGAAGGAAACACCTTCCGCATCCGCAGCACCTCCCGAACGCTCCCCTTCGGCTTGATCCGCCTCTGCAGCACCATCTTCAGCTGATTCGCATCCGGTTTGCCGGACGCGATCCAGTCGCTCCAGGTCGACTCGATCACCAGGTTCGGGTTGGCCGCCTCGCCCGGCTCGGCCCGGGTCGAGCCGTTGTCGATGATGACGTGCCAGGGGTCGGCGTCGCGGAAGCGCCACTGGTAGACGAGCGGCGATCCGTCGGCGGCCTTCGGGTCGACGGCGCGCGTGATCACGTCGAAGTAGAGGCGCTGCAGCTCCGGCGTCGAGGCGGGCGGTGGGCCGTCGGGCGGGCCGAGGATGCCGCCGAGCATCATCTTCACCTGGTTGGCGGCGATCTGGTCCTCGCTGGCGTCGGGATCGAAGGGAAAGACGCCGGGCGGCATCTCCTCGGTCGGGAAGCCGATCGTCCGCCAGCGCTGGCGGATCAGCTTCAGGCCGAAGGCGAAGATGTCCTCGAGCGAGAAGCCGTAGCACTCGGTGTAGGCGCGGTCGAGGTTGGGCGGCGAGAAAACGGCGGGCCCGTAGGGGAGCACTTCGCGCAGCAGCTCAGTCACCGCGGCGCGGTTCTCCTCCCAGCCGGGGTTTCCCTCGCCGAGCAGTTCGGAGAGGACCTTGACGCCGAAACCGATGTGGCGCTGCTCGTCCTTGGAGACGTTGGCCATCCCGGCGCTGAAGCCCGGCATCGTCGCTTCGGAGGCGAAGAAGTCCTCGATGAAGTGCTGGCCGGGCTGGGCGAGGCTGCCCTCGACGATCAGGTGGTACAGCGTGATCGCCTGCGCGTACTTGGGGACAGAGCGGTCCTTGCGCAGTTCCTCGGCCATCAGGTCGAGGCGGTTGAAGATGCCGAGGTAGCCCCAGTTGAGCTGCGGCAGGGTGGAGGCGAGGGTCTGCTGGACGGAGTCGCCGCCGACCTCGATCACCTCCTTGAAGAAGCGGTGGAAGAAGATCGAGTGCCGGACCTCGTCGACCTGCTGGGTGGCGAGGAAGTAGGACTGCTCCTCGGTCGGGGCGGCGGTGATGTAGGGCGCGAGCGTGTCGGCGACCCGGTCCTCGCCGTAATAGAACATCGAGTAGATCCACATCGCCGAGCGGCGCTGGATGTCGGTCAGCGCCTCCCAGCCGGTGCGGTCCTGGGAGAAGTCGATGTCGTAGGCACTCCAGTTGCCGTGCTCCCAGCGCTTGTAGAGGTCCTCGTAGGTGATGTTGTCCATCAGGCTCTGAGAGGCGACGCTCATCTCTGCTCCTTTGTGGTGCGGTCCCTGGCGATGGGAGGGTAGCGCGATCCTGGCTGGCTGGCCAAAGAGCGTGCCGGCGAGGTGGGTCACGCCTGCTCGTCGGCGCCGAGAAAGCGGCGCAGGGCGCGGCGGGCGGCCGGCAGGCGGCGGCCGGCGTCGAGCTCGCGGACGGCGATCTCGGCGGTCATTGCCGCCAGCAGCTGGGCCGAGGCTCTCGCGTCCGGCCAGCCCATCGCCTTGAAGCTGGGGACGGCGCTGGCGGCGAAGCGCTCGTGGCGCCTTGCCATGGGCTCCGAGAGCGTCGGGTCGGAGCGGGCCTCCAGGGCCAGCGCCTTGACGGCGCGGTCGGCCAGGCAGACGTCGAGGTAGGCATCGACCCCGCGGTAGAGGCGCTCGGCGCCTTGGGGAGTGCCCTCGGTGGCGGCTGCCACGGCTCCTTCGACACGAGCGTGGAAGCGGGAGTGGAGGGCGTCGACGAACCCGTCGCGATCGGCGAAGTGGACGTAGAAGGTGCCCTTGGCGACGCCGGCGCGCGCGACGACGCGGTTGACGCTGAGGCCGGCCAGTCCCTGCTCCTCGGCGACGGCGACCCCGGCGTCGAGGAGGGCCTCGCGGGTGCGCCGGCCGGCGGCGGTGGCGGCTTCGGTCGGCATCGGCGAAGCCTAGATGACCGGTCGGTCATGTGAATGTGACCGACCGGTCAGTCATGTGGTAGGTTGCCGCCATGGCGAAGCTGGAGACGACCGCGGACAGCGCGATGGCGTTCGCCGAGCCGCACCGCTGGCGCTCGCCGCTGCTGGGGGAGCGACTGACGCTGGAGCTGCCGCAGGGTCGTCTCGAGGCGTTCCGGCGCGGCCAGGGGCCGCCGCTGGTCTTCGCCCATGGCTGGCTCGCCAACGCCAACCTCTGGCGCGGCGTCGTCGACCGGCTGGCCGATCGCTTCGCCTGCCACGTCCTCGACCTGCCGCTTGGCGCCCACCGGGCCGCGCTCGGCGACGGAGCCGATCTCAGCGCCCATGGCTGCGGTGAGCTGGTCGCCGACGCCCTCGACGCCCTCGGCCTCGACGACGTCACCCTGGTCGGCAACGACTCCGGTGGCGCCTATTCGCAGATCGCCGTGAGCCGGCGACCGGCGCGCGTGGCACGGCTCGTGCTGACCTCCTGCGAGACGCCGCACGATGAGTTCCCGCCGCCGCCCTTCGACGGCCTGCCGGCCCTGGCCCGGGAGCCGGCGCGGCTCCGGGAGCTGCTGGCGGCGCTTGAGGATCCTGAGGTGCGGAGGCTGCCGGCCGCCTTCGGCCTGCTGGTCAAGCACCCCCTCGATTCACTCGCCTCGGACTCCTACGCGCTGCCCTGCCTGCGCGACGACGGCGTCCTCGCCGACACGGCGAAGGCGATGGCCGGTGCCTCGACCGCCGCCGTACGGGAGGCGGGTGCGCGCCTGGTCGCGGATTGGCGCAAGCCGACGCTGCTGGTCTGGTGGCGCCAGGACCCGGTCTTCCCGCTCGCTCACGCGCGCCGCTACGCCGGCGAGCTGACCGACGCCGAGCTGGTCGAGATCGACGACGCCTATAGCTTCACTCCCGAGGACGCTCCCGGCGCCGTCGCCGCGGCGATCTTCGGGTTCGCCGCCTGAGTCAGGCCCCCTCGGCTGCAGGGACCTCGATCTCGCGCTTGAGGATCTTCCCGGTCGGGCCCTTCGGGAGGTCGTCGAGGAACCAGACGACCCGCGGGTACTTGTAGGCGGCGATCCGCTCCCTGACGTAGGCGCTGACCTCGGCGGGATCGAGCTGCTCGCCGTCGTGGAGGACGACGGCGGCGCCGACCTCCTCGCCCCACTCGTCGTGGGGGACGCCGAGCACCGCGGCTTCGCGGATCCGCGGGTGCTCGTAGAGGACCTCCTCGACCTCGCGCGGGTAGACGTTGTAGCCGCCGCGGATGATCATGTCCTTCTTGCGGTCGACGATGAAGAAGTAGCCCTCCTCGTCGACGCGGGCCATGTCGCCGCTGTGGAACCAGCCGCCGCGCATCGCCTCGGCGGTCGCGTCGGGCCGTTCCCAGTAGCCCTTCATGATGTTGTGGCCGCGGATCACGATCTCGCCCACCTCGCCTTGGGCCACCTCGTTGTCGTCCTCGTCGACGACCTTCATCTCGACTCCCTCGATCGGGGTCCCGATCGAGCCCGGCTTGCGCTCCATGTCCGGGTGGTTGGAGGAGGAGACGGGGGAGGTCTCCGAGAGCCCGTAGCCCTCCAGGACGATCGCCCCGAAGGCGTCCTCGAAGCCGCGCAGCACCTCGACCGGCATCGAGGCGCCGCCGGTGATGCAGGTGCGCAGCGAGGAGGTGTCGTACTGCTCGCGGCCGGGGTGGTGGAGGAGCGCCCCGAACATCGTCGGCACCCCGTAGAAGTGGGTGACGCCGTCGCGGTCGATCGTCGCCAGCGCCTCGCCGGGGTCGAATTTCGGCACCAGGGTCAGGCAGGCCCCGACCTTCAGCGAGGCGTTCATGCTGACCGTCTGCCCGAAGGAATGGAAGAGCGGCAGGCCGCCGAAGACGATGTCGCCCGCCTCGACGCCGCAGGTGGTCCGCGAGGAGACTTCGGCGTTGCGGAGCAGGTTGAGGTGGGTCAGCTCGGCGCCCTTGGGCTTGCCGGTGGTGCCGGAGGTGTAGAGGATCACCGCGGTGTCGTCATCGGCGGCGTCGGCGAGCCCGGGGGTCGGGTCGCGCTCGGCGAGCGTCGCCGCGAAGGCGGCCGGCTCGACCTCGATCGCCTCGGCGCCGGCGTCGGCGGCGCCGTCGCGAGCCTCCTCGGCGAAGCCGTGCCAGTAGAGCAGGAGCTTGGCACCGGAGTCCTCCAGGTAGAAGGCGATCTCGCGCCGTTTCAGCAGCACGTTCATCGGCACGACGACGCCGCCGGCGCGGAGGACGCCGTAGTAGGCGACCGGGAAGTCGAGGACGTTGGGCAGCATCACCCCGACCCGGTCACCAGGCTCGAGGCCGCGCTCGCGCAGCAGCGTCGCCAGGCGGGCGCTGCGGTCGTCGAGCTCGGCGTAGCTGAGCTCGTGCTCGCCAAGGCGCACGGCCGGGCTCTCCGGTACCCGCGCGGCGCTCTCGGTGACGATCGATGCCAGGTTCATCCCTAACTCCCCTCGGTTGTCCAGCCCCTGTTCCCGGGGCGGAGTCTAAGCCTCCGCGGGTTGGTGTCCAGCTTCCTCGCCGGCACCGATCCGCCGGCTCATCGTCCAGGCGAAGGCGCCGCCGGTGAAGAGCATGAAGCTGCTGTAGACGGCGGCGGGGATCGCCACCTCGGCGGCCAGCGAGGCCCCGACGGCGATCGCCAGGGCCGAGTTGTGGATCCCCAGCTCGAGCGCGATCGCGGTCGACTGGCGGTCGTCGAGCCTGGCCAGCTTGGAGATCCCGTAGCTGAGCGTCATCGCCGCCAGGTTGAGGGCGAGGGCGGCGCCGGCGACGTCGGCGAGGTTCTCGCGGACGGTGTCGTTCTCGCTGACGATCGCGCCGAGGACGACGACCGCGAAGAGGGTCAGCGAGAAGCGGCGCACCCGCGGATAGGCGGCTTCGACGCGCCGCGGCCAGCGCCGCCGCAGCTCCATCCCGATCGCGACCGGCAGGACCGTGATCGCCAGCACCCGGGCGACCACCCCGGCCATGCTGACGTCGCCGACGTCGGCGCCGAAGTGGGTGGTGGCGAGGCCGAGGAAGAGCGGGACGGTGATCGCGGCGCCGACGCTGCTGATCGCCGTCATCGTCACCGACAGCGCCGTGTCGCCCCGCGAGAGGTGGGTCAGCATGTTGGCCATCATTCCCCCGGGCGAGGCCCCGAGCAGGACCAGGCCGACCGCCAGCTCCGGTTGCAGGTCGAAGAGGCTGGCCATCGCCAGGGCCAGCAGCGGCGAGATCAGGGCCAGGTTGAGCATCCCGATCGCGACGCCGCGCGGGGCGACGAAGACGCGCCGGAAGTCCTCGCGGGTGAGGGTCAGCCCGAGGCTGCACATGATCACCGCGATCGCGGCCGGCAGCAGCACCGAGGTGAGGAGAGGCGAGTCGATCGGGGGACCCTAAGCTAGGCTGCCGCGCATGGAGGATCTGGGTGCGCCCACCTCGTACCTGACCGTGCCCAAGGGCGTGCCGGTCTACTCGAGTGACGGCGAGCGGCTCGGCCGGGTGGTGCGAGTGATGGCGGCGCCGGAGGCGAACATGTTCGACGGCATCGTCTTCGACACCACGGCGGGACCGGGCGGGCATCGCTTCGTCGATGCCCCCGAGGTCGGCCAGATCTACGAGCGCGGTGTGGTGCTGACGATCGACGCCGCGGCGGCCGCGAAGCTGCCGTCGCCGAGTGCCAACCCAGGCTCGCTCTCGGTCAACCCGGCCGACCTTGCCGGCGGGCGCGGGCGCGGTCCGCTGCGCCGTGCCTGGGACCGGCTCTCGGGCCGGGGCTGAACGTTCAACAACCCCGTTGTGTTCGAGCTCGGCGATCCCGGGGTCACCGTCGCTGGTCTATTCGATCGACTTGGTCGACGTCGACTAGGATGCGCGTCGTGCGGAGGAGCCCGATGCTGATCATCGCCGCCTGTGCGGCCCTGGCGATCGCCGGTTGCGGCGGTGGCGACGACGACTCGACGACGACCAAGTCGGCGACCGAGGCGGCCCAGAGCGAGGGCTCGGCCAGTCAGGACACCAGCACCAAGCCCCAGGTCACGGTTCCCGACGGCAAGGCGCCCAAGCAGCTGGAAGAGACCGACCTCGTCGTCGGCGATGGCGCCACCGCCAAGAGCGGCGACCAGGTCACCGTCAACTACGTCGGTGTCGGCTACGACAGCGAAGAAGAGTTCGACGCCTCCTGGGGCCGCGGTCCGTTCACGTTCACGCTCGGCACCGGTGAAGTGATCCCCGGCTGGGACGAAGGCGTCGCCGGGATGAAGGTCGGCGGCCGCCGCGAACTGGTCATCCCGCCGGACCTCGCTTACGGGCCGCAGGGGTCTCCGCCCGTGATCGGGCCCAACGAAACGCTGATCTTCGTCGTCGACCTCGTCTCGGTCGGCTAGTCGCCCGCCGCGTCAGCGGCGATGATGCGCCGCGTGGCGGGTAAGCGCGCGGTCGTAGCCGAACGGATCTCGGCCCAGGGACTCTCCGGGCCCCCGATGCGCGAGGTCGCCGCGGTGCCGGAGCTGCTGCTCGCGGTGCAGGGTCAGGACCCGCGGGCGGCGCGGTTGGCGGTGCGGTCCCGGACCACCGGTCTCACCGCCACCGACGTCGACCGCGCTTTCACCGAGGAGCGCTCGATCCTGATCACCTGGCTGAATCGCGGCACCCTGCACCTCGTCCGCGGTGAGGACTACCCGCTGCTGCAGGCGCTGACCACGCCGCCGCTGTTCACGAGCGCCAGTCGGCGGTTGCGCCAGGAAGGCGTCTCGGAGGCGAAGACCGAGGGAGCGCTGAAGACGGTGGCGCGGGCGCTGGGGGAGGAGGGACCGTTGAACGGCAAGGAGCTGAAGGAGCGGATCGAGCGCGCCGACGGTCCGGTCGTCGGGCGGTCCTTCATCCACCTGATGTTCCTGGCCGCGATCGAGGGCATCGTCGTCCGCGGCCCGATGCGAGGGAAGCAGCATGCCTACGTCCTCGCCGAGGACTGGCTCGGCCCCTGGCGGGAGCCGGACCGCGACGCCGCCCTGGCCGAACTGGCGCGCCGCTACCTGCTCGGCCACGGCCCAGCCGAGGACCGCGACCTCGCCCGCTGGTCCGGCCTGCCGCTGCGCGACGCCCGCGCCGGCCTGGCCGCGATCGCCTCGCGGCTGGTCGAGCGCGACGACGGCCTCGTCGACCTGGCTAGCTGCGAGCGCTCGACCGAGCTGCCGCCGCCGCGGCTGCTGGGCGCCTACGAGCCGCTGCTGCTCGGCTGGACCTCACGCGAGGAGATCGTCGGCCCCCACAAGCTCCTGGTCGCCAACAACGGCCTCTTCCGCCCCTTCGCCCTGGTCAACGGCCGTGCCGTCTCGACCTGGGGCTACGCAGGCGGCAAGGTGCGGATCGAGCACCTCGGCAAGGTGACGAAGAAAGACGCCGCGGCGCTGGAGAAGGACGCCGCCGGGGTCGAGGCCTTCCTGGCCCCGGCCGGCGCCTGAGCGCCGCGCCGCTACCGGTCCTCGGGCAGGCGCGGCGGCATCGCGTCGGCAGCTGCCGGGGGCGTCGGCTGGCCCGGCAGCGGCTCCGCCTCCTGCTCCCAGATGTGGTTCAGCGAGACCTGCAGGTAGGCCCACATGCCGGGCGAGAGCAGCAGGTAGAGAAGCAGCGCGATCCAGCCATTGACCGGCTCGCGGCCGGAGATCTTCGAGGCGCCCTGGACGCGCTTGGTTCCGCGCCAGTAGGTGACCAGAGCGGGGATGACGATGAGCCCGCCCGGAAACAGCGCCAGCAGCGAGTTGGTCGGGCTCTGGCCGAGGTCGAACCCCTTCGCCTCGCCGTAGGCCTTCAGCTCCTTGTTGATCTTGTACCACCAGACCAAGTGGTAGGTGCCGAGGGTGACGATCGGCAGCAGGGCGACCGCCCAGGGGCTGCGGACCTTCACCTCGTGCTCGGTGCCGCGGATCTTCATCTCGTAAGCCATCTCGCTCCGTCCAGGGTCGGTTGATCGGGTGCGGGCCCATCGACCGCGCCCGAAGGCAGCTTGAACGGCGGGTGGACGCTTGTCCACCGCGGCTTCAGCCCAGCTTCGGGCTGCGCCAGGGTGCCTCGAGGCGCTGGACCAGCTCTTCGCCGAGGCCCTCGATCGGGACGCGGGACTGCTCGAGCGAATCGCGGTCGCGGAGGGTGACGGTGTCGTCGTCCATCGTCTGGTGGTCGACGGTGATGCCCCAGGGGGTGCCGATCTCGTCCTGGCGGCGGTAGCGCTTGCCGATCGAGCCGCCCTCGTCGAACTCCGCGGGGAGGCGGCGGCGCAGGTCCTGGTAGATCTCGCGGGCCTTCTCCGGCATCCCCTCCTTGGAAACGAGCGGGAGGACGGCGACCTTGACCGGGGCCAGCTTCGGGTGCAGGCGCAGGACGGTGCGCTGGCGGCCCTCGACTTCCTCGACCTCGTAGGAGTCGACCAGGAAGGCCAGCGTCGCCCGGTCGGCGCCGGCGGCCGGCTCGATCACGTGGGGCACGTAGCGCTCTTTGGTCTGCTGGTCGAAGTACTCGAGCTTCTCGCGGCTGAACTTGGCGTGCTGGGTGAGGTCGAAGTCGCCGCGGTTGGCGATCCCCTCCAGCTCCGACCAGCCGATCGGGAAGAGGTACTCGATGTCGCTGGTCGCCGAGGAGTAGTGGGAGAGCTCGTCGGCGCCGTGGGCGCGGACCCGCAGGTGGTCGGGGCGGAGGCCGAGCTCGGTGTACCAGCGCTCGCGCTCCTCCATCCAGACCTTGTGCCACTTTTCGGCGTCGGCGGGCGGCACGAAGAACTCCATCTCCATCTGCTCGAACTCGCGGGTCCGGAAGATGAAGTTGCCGGGCGTGATCTCGTTGCGGAA
>CBIHMQ010000027.1:0-14369 GCA_966211075.1 uncultured bacterium | reverse complement strand
GGCCTCGGACTTCTCGCGCCAGCGCAACCAGCTGGAGCGCTCCTCGCCGCGCCTCTTCGAGTCCGGCTACTTCGTTCTCTCCGCGCTCGACGGTGCCCGGCCGGGAACCCGCGCCCAGGCCGCGCAGGCGATCGATCTCGGCAGGGGCGGCCAGGCGGCAAGCATCCTCGTCGTCCCCCGGTACACCTTCAACACGGAGGGCTCCGAAGCCGTCTACCGGCGCATCCGCCACCTCGCTGGCCGCTTCGGCGAGAAGACCGGACTGCGGGTCGGCGTGGCCGGCGGGGCGGCCGAACTGGCCGACTACAACAAGGTCACCCGCTCCCGGGTTCCGCTCGTGATCGTGGCGATGACCCTGGTCACTTTCCTGGCCCTGGTCTTCCTGCTGCGGGCGGTGATCCTGGCCGCCCTGGCGGTCGTCCTCAACCTGATGACCGTCGGCGTCGCCTTCGGCGTCCTCGTCCTCCTCTTCGACGTCCCGGCCGGCTGGCCGCTGGGCGGCCACGACTACGTCGACGCGATCGGGGCGGCGGGGATCTTCGGGATCGTCTTCGGGCTCTCGGTCGACTACGCGGTCTTCCTGCTGGCGCGGATGCGCGAGACCTACGACGACACCGGCGACCACGAGGCGGCGATCTCCTTCGGCCTCGAGAAGACCGCCCGGGTGATCACCGGCGCGGCGGCGATCATGATGGCCGTCTTCGTCGTCTTCGCCGCGGCCCCGATCTCGACCGTCTCCCAGCTCGGGGTCGGCCTCGCCGTCGCCGTGGCGCTGGACGCGACCGTGGTGCGGATCCTGCTTCTGCCGGCGCTGATGCTGCTGATCGGAGAGCGCGTCTGGTGGCTGCCGAAGCCCCTGGCCCGGGCGCTGCCGAAGATCGACCTGCACCCCGCATGACCGTGCTTTCACACCAAGGACAACAGGGAGGTTTGGAATGAAATGGGACAACTCGAGGCGCCTCGCCGCGACCGCGGCGGTCGTCTTCGCCGCGGCGCTGCCTGCCTCGCTGGCCGTCGCCGCCGAAATCAGCCGCGACGAATACATCGCGAGGGTGGAGCCGATCTGCAAGAAGAACGTCGACGCGAACACGCGGATCTTCAAGGGCGCCAAAGCGGAGGTGAAGGCCGGCGAACTGAAAAAGGGCTCGAAGCACTTCCTGCGCGCCGCGACCGCCCTCGGCAAGACGATCAAGCAGATCGAAGCGGTGCCGACGCCAACCCAGGACGAGGCGATGCTGAATCGCTGGACCGGCCTTCTGCATACCGAGCAGAGCTACTTCCAGAAGATCGGCGAAGCCCTCGGTTCGGGTAACAAGTACCGGGCCCAGAGCCTCTCGGTGAAGCTGAACCGCAACTCCAACCTCGCCAACAACGCGATCCTCGCCCTCGACTTCGAGTACTGCCGGATCGACCCCTCGAGGTTCAGCTGATGCGTCGCCTGGCGGGGCTTGCCAGCCTGACCCTGGCGCTGGTCCTCTGCCTCGGCATCGCCGCCCAGGCGGAGCTGAATCGCAAGGGCGACCTGATCGTCTCCTTCCAGGGCGAGATCAAGCCGAGCGAGCTGCCCCGGACCAAGCCGGCGCCGGTCTCGGTGCGGGTCGCCGGCAACGTCAAAACGACCAAAGGGCTGCGCCTGCCGCAGCTGCGGAAGATCTCCGTCGCGATCAACCGCTCCGGCCGCCTCTTCGACAAGGGGCTGCCGACCTGTCAGGTCGAGAGGATCCAGCCGGCGACCGAGGAGGTGGCCCGGCGGCGCTGCGCCGACTCGATCGTCGGTTTCGGCCACGTCACCCTGGTCGTGCGGCTTCCCTCCCAGGCGGACTACATCTCCCGCAACAACATGCTCGCCTTCAACGGCCCGCGGGAAGGGGGGAAGAAGCTGATCCTGGCCCAGGTCTATTCCAAGAACCCGCCGGGCGCGATCATCCTCACCTTTACCGTCTCGCGCCGCGGGGGCGCCTACGGCAACGTGATCGAGACCACGCTGCCCGAATACGCCGAAAACTGGGCATACCTGACCCAGTTCGACATGACGCTGGGCCGCACCTACACCTATCGCGGCGAGAAGCGCTCCTACGTTTCAGCGTCCTGCGCCGCACCGGCGAACTTCCCGGGCGCGCTGTTCCCGTTCGCCAAAGCCACTTACGAGTTCGCCACCGGCGAAGCCGTCACCACCAAGATCATGCGCCACTGCAAAGTGGCCGAGTGAGGAGAAATCGATGAAGAAGATCCGTGTGCACCTCACCTACGCCAACGTGATGTCGACCGTGGCCGTCTTCCTGCTGCTCGGCGGCGGGGTCGCCGCGGCGGCCAAGCAGAACAAGCACACCAAGAAGATCGGCGCCACCCAGATCAAGGCCAGCGCCGTCACCACCGCGAAAATCAAGAACGAAGCGGTCGACGCGGCGAAGCTGAAGAACTCGGCGGTGACGAGCGCCAAGCTCGGCGCCGGGGCGGTCGGCACCGACCATCTCGCCGACGGGGCCGTCATTACCGCCAAGATCGCCAACGACGCGGTCAACGGCGACAAGGTCAACGAGTCGAGCCTCTCCGAGGTCCCCTCGGCCAACTCCGCCAACCCCGCCGTGTTCGCGGCGGTCAACGCCGTCGGCACCGTCGAAGCCGGCAACTCCAAGGGCCTCACCAGCCCCAACGTAACCCACACCACCAAAGGCATCTACTGCATCACGGTGCCTTCCTTCGCCCCGCGCGGCGGGCAGGTGACGGTACGAGGGGCCGGCGGCCCCACCGGCGCCCAGCTGGCGGTGGGCGGGACGGCCAACTGTCCCTCCCCGGCGGTGCAGGTCTCGATCTGGAACCCGAGCGCCGTCCCGGTTGGGCCCGACGATGCTCCCTTCTACGTGGAGCTCTATCGCTAGGGGAATGAGCGGCGAGCTGGCGACTCGCGGGCACCGCGGCGTGCTTCGCCCCGTCACATCCCCCGGGGGGCCGAATCGGAGCCCTTCAAGCGCGAGCTCTCCTCGACGTTGGTCCTCGGCCAAGGCCCGCGGCAGCGCTTGACAGGATAAGTACCGGCTTTTACACTCTAGTACTGTTGTTTACAGGCAGGTGCCGTGCTGCTGTGGCAGAGGTTAAGAGCTGGCGTCGTCCCCCCTGTGACGACGCCACGGCAGAACGGCGACCAGGCAGGGCGCCGGAGAGGTCCCATCTCCGGCGCCCGCCCGCCTACCCGGTTGCCGGTAGGTTGGGACGCCTGACGTGATCCTCGCGATCGACCAGGGGACGACCGGGACGACCTGCCTCGTCTTCGACGGGGAGGGGCGGATCGCGGGCCGTGCCTACTCGGAGTTCCAGCAGTTCTTCCCGCGGCCCGGCTGGGTCGAGCACGACGCCGCCGAGATCTGGCACGTCACCCGCGGGGTCGCCGCCGAGGCGATCGCCGCCGCCGACATCGAGGGCTACGAGTTGGAGGCGATCGGGATCACCAACCAGCGCGAGACCGTCGTCGCCTGGGACCCCGCGACCGGCGAGCCGGTGCACCGGGCGCTGGTCTGGCAGGACCGCCGCACCGCGGCCCGCTGCGACGAGCTGCGCGAGCGGGGACACGAGGCGCTGGTTCGCGAGCGCACCGGGCTGACGATCGACCCCTACTTCTCCGCGACCAAGATCGAGTGGCTGCTGGCGAACGCCGAAGGCGCCGAGCGGGCGGTGTTCGGGACGATCGACTCCTGGCTGCTCTTCAAGCTGACCGGCCGCCACGTCACCGACTACTCCAACGCGGCGCGGACGATGCTGTTCGACATCCACCGGCTCGGCTGGGACGGGGAGCTCTGCGCGCTGCTCGGTGTCGATCCGGAGCGGCTGCCGGAGCCGCTGCCCTCGGCGCACGTCTTCGGGACCACCGGCGAGTTCGGCGGCGAGGTGCCGGTGGCGGGAATCGCCGGCGACCAGCAGGCGGCCCTGTTCGGCCAGGCCTGTCACCAGCGGGGGATGGCGAAGAACACCTACGGGACCGGCAGCTTCGTCCTCCTCAACACCGGCGCCGCGGCGCCGGTGCCCGGCGACGGGCTGCTGGCGACGGTCGCCTGGGGACTCGGCGATGAGGTCGCCTACGCGCTCGAGGCCTCGATCTTCGTCACCGGTGCCGCCGTGCAGTGGCTGCGCGACGGGCTCGGCGTGATCGAGGAGGCCGCCGACACCGAACCCCTCGCCGCCTCGCTCGACTCGAACGACGGCGTCTATTTCGTGCCCGCCCTGACCGGGCTCGGCTCGCCGCACTGGGACCCCTACGCTCGCGGCACGATCGTCGGCCTCACCCGCGGCAGCGGCCGCGCCCACCTCGCCCGGGCGGCCCTGGAGGCGATCGCGTACCAGGCCGTCGACGCGGTGCGGGCCCAGGAGGCGGCAAGCGGCGAGCGGCTCGAGGTGCTGAAGGCAGACGGCGGCGCCACCGAGAACGCCTGGCTGATGCAGTTCCAGGCCGACGTGCTCGGAGCCCCGGTCGTGGTCCCGGAGATCGCCGAGACGACCGCCCTCGGTGCGGCCTACCTGGCAGGGATCGCCAGCGGCCGCTGGAGCCGCGAGGAGGCAGCTGAGAGGTGGCGCCCGGCGCGCACCTACGAGCCGCGGATGAGCGAGGACGAGCGCGCCTCGCTGCTGGCTGAGTGGCGGCGAGCCCTGGAGCGCTCGCGCGGCTGGGCCGCCGGCTGAACGCGGACACTTTCGGCCCCCATAGGGGCGGTTTCTGCCCGACTTCGTCGAGCCGGCGTAACCGCGCCGCTCGCCCAGGGTAGGCAACCTCGGCGCCCCCCGGGTGCCGACCCGCCATGGAGGAGATGCGACCACAGGTTTACCGGGACCCCCGCCCGGCCGAGTACTTCACGCGCTTCCACGAGCGCGCCCGCAGCCGCGAGCCGGACTGGATCTACACGCTCGCCCGCGCCGTCCTCACCCCGCCGACCCTGGCCGTCTTCCGGACCCGGGCAATCGGGCTCGAGAACGTCCCCAAGCAGGCGCCGGTGATCCTCGCCCCCAACCACTTCAGCGCCTGGGACCACTTCGTCGCCGGCGTCTACCTGCGCCGCCAGCTCCGCTTCATGGCCAAATCCCAGCTCTTCAAGAACCCGGTGATCGAGTTCATCTTCTTCCACGGCGGCGTCTTCCCGGTCCGCCGCGGCGCCCGCGACGAAGAGGCCTTCGTCACCGCCCGGACGATCCTCGGCCAGGGCGGGATGGTGCTGATCTACATCGAGGGCGGCCGCTCGCGCAGCCGCGAGCTGGGTCACGCGAAACCGGGGGTCGGGCGGCTCGCCCTGGAAACCGGAGTGCCGGTGATCCCGGTCGCGATCCACGGCTCGGCCGGGGTGCGCGGCTGGAAACGGCTGCGCTTCCCCAGGGTTACCGTCCAGTACGGCGAGCCGCTGCGCTTCCCGGTCGAGGAGGACGCCCCCCGCGAGCGGCATCGGGAGGTCTCCGACGAGGTCTTCGCTCGGGTGCGCGAGATGTACGCGGCGCTGGAGAGCGAAGGCCGCGGCGCCGTCGCCCGGCGCGCCCGGGCTCACTCGTAGCGCTTGGCGAGCCCCGGGTAGAAGTCCGGGTCGTGCCCGGGGGTGACGATCGCGTCCGGGAACTGGCGCTGGAAGAGCCGCAGCTCCTGCAGCGAGCGGCGCTGGTTGTGGGCGTCGTAGGGGCGGGGCGGCGGCGCCACGTCGCCGTCGAGCTGGCCGCGCATGTACATCGCGTCGCCGCCGATCACGAAGTCGTGCTCCTTGAGCCGGCAGATCACCGACATGTGGCCGGCGCTATGGCCGGGCGTGAAGGCGAGGTGGATCGAGCCATCGCCGAAGAGGTCGAAGGTGCGCCCGAAGGTCGCGTAGGAGTCGATCCCGTCGCGGTCGAAGTCGACGGTGCGGTAGTCGAAGGCGTAGTCGTAGTGCTGGCGCCGGTAACCGTTGAGGAGCGGTTTCGGGCCGGCCGCCGCCGCCTTCCACTCGGTCTCGCTGACGATGAAGGCCGAGTTGGGGAACTCGGAGATCGCCGAGGTGTGGTCGATGTGCATGTGGGTCATCACCACGACCGGCAGCTCGTTGGGGTCGAGGCCGAGGCCGCGCAGCTGTGCCGGCACGTCTTCGCCGGGCTTCAGGGTCGGATTGCCGTAACGGTTGCCGATGCCACCGAAGTTCTCCTTGCCGCCGCTGGCCACCGAGGGGTGCAGGCCGGTGTCGACGAGGATCGCGCCGGCGTTGGGGTGGCGGATCAGGAAGGCCGGGACCGGGACCGTGTAGGGCGGCTTGCCCGACAGCAGCGCCTTCAGCAGCTTCAGCTTGAGGAGGCGGCCGCCGGGGTTGACCATCATCGCCCGCGGGAAGTCGACGTGGCCGGCGATCAGCGGTTCGACGCTGACCGTCGCGCCCCGCTGGCCTCCCGGGAGCGGCTCGTGCAGGGGCTGGGCCTCCACGGTTACCTTCATCGCGCAGCCACATTACCGCCGGGTGGGTCGCCTATAGGCTTGCGCGCGGCTATGGCTGAAAGCTCGCATTCGCACGTGTTTCGCGATGGTCTGCTCGACGGGCGGGTCTGCGTGGTCTCCGGAGCCGGCAGCGGCTTCGGCCGCGAGACGGCGCTGGAGCTGGCCCGTCTCGGCGCCGTCGTGGTCGGCTGCGGGCGCCGGGCCGAGCCGCTGCAAGAGACCGGCGAGCTCGCCGCCGGCCTGCCCGGCTCCTTCGAGCACGAGCAGCTCGACATCCGCGACGAGGAGGCGGTTGGCCACTTCTTCGACGCCCTGCTTGGGCGCCACGAGCGCCTCGACGTGCTCGTCAACAACGCCGGCGGCCAGTTCCTCAGCCCGGCCGAGGCGATCTCGCCGAAAGGCTTCCGGACCGTGATCGACCTCAACGTCCAGGGCACCTGGCTGATGACCCACGCCGCCGCCACCAAGGCCTTCATCCCGCAGGGGGGCGGCAAGGTCCTGAGCGTCACCCTCTCGCCCCACAACGGGATGCCGGGGATGGTCCACTCCGGCGCCGCCCGAGCCGCGGTCGAGAACATGATGCGGACCCTGGCCGTCGAGTGGGCTCGCTTCGGGATCAAGCTCTGCGCGCTGGCCGCCGGCCAGTTCGCGACCGAGACGCTGCTGACCAAGTATCCGCAGGTCGTCGTCGACAACCTCGAGCGCTCGATCCCGATCGGCCGCGCCGGCCGTCCCGAGGAGATGGCCTGGCTGGTCGCCTACCTGGCCTCGCCCGCGGGCGACTTCTTCTCCGGGACGACGATCACGATCGACGGCGCCCGCGACAACTGGGCCGGCCCCTGGCCGCCCGAAGCGATCGTCGACGACGCCGGCGCGCCGGTCGCCGAGGAGCGCCGCCCGAAGGGTTAGCTGTGATGAGTTATGCCCGCATGGCGGGCAGAACTCATCACGCGGCGCGCGGCTCGAGCACGACCAGCGGGATCTCGCGGCCGGCGCGGGCCTTGTAGTCCCGGTAGCCGCCGTAGGCGTCGATCGCGAGGTCCCAGAGGCGGTCCCGCTCCTCCGGTTTCGCGACCCGGGCGTGCACCGGCAGGACCTCGTCGCTGACCTGCACGGTGGTGTCCGAGTTGGCTTTGAGGTTGTAGAACCAGGCCGGGTTCTTGGGGAAGCCGCCCTTCGAGGCGACGATCACCAGGTTCTCGCCGTCGCGGACGTAGAGCAGGGGCAGGGTCCTGTGGACGCCACTCTTCGCCCCCACGTGGTCGAGCAGCAGCATCCGTCCCCGCACGCCGGGGATCACGTGGCCGATTCGCCCACCGGTCTTCCTGTAGAGGAAGGTGTGGGCGCCGGCCCCGCGGCGCAGGACCGGCCAGATCCGATCCGCTACGTCGAGGTAGCGAGGGGGCTGCCTGTCCTGCGCCGTTGCCGTCATCTCAGGTGTACATCCCGCCGAACATGCCGCCGGTCACATTGAGGACCTGACCGTGCACGTAGTTGGCGAGCGGGGAGGCGAGGAACAGGACCGGGCCCGAGGCCTCCGTTGGCGTCGCCGGGCGGCCGACCGGGATGATCGCCGAGGCCATCGCCCGCATCTGCTCGGGGATGCCGAGCTCGATCTTCTCGCCGGTCGGGGAAGTCATCTCGCCACCCTCCTCTTTGGCGGCGGTGAGGCGGGTGTCGACGAAGCCGAAGGCGACCGCGTTGACGTTGATCTTGAACTGGCCCCACTCCTTGGCGAGGGTTTTGGTCAGGCCGACGACGCCCATCTTCGCGGCCGAGTAGTTGACCTGGCCGGCGTTGCCCATCGTCCCCGAGGTCGAGGAGACGTTGATCAGCTTGCGGAAGACCTCTTTGTCTTCGCCGCGCTCGGCCTTGGCCGCCTCGCGCCAGTGCGGGGCGAGCGCCCGGGCGACCCGGAAGGGGACGACCGTGTGGATGTCCAGCATCGCCTGGAACTGCTCGTCGGTCATCTTGTGGGCGACGCCGTCCCAGGTGTAGCCGGCGTTGTTGACGGCGATGTCGACCGCGCCGAAGGCGTCGACCGCGGCGGCGACCAGCTCGTCGGCGGCGCCCTCCTTGGTCAGGTCGCCCGCGTAGACGGCCGTCTCGCCGTCGATCTCGCTCGCCGTCTGCTCGGCGACGTCGGCGTCGAGGTCGTTGATCAGCACCTTGGCGCCCTCGCTGAGGAACAGCTCCGCCGTGGCCCGGCCGATCCCGCGGGCCGACCCCGTCACGATCGCCGCTTTGCCGTCAAGAAGTCCCATTGCTATGCCCTCTCCTTTGGTCGTGAACCGGCGGGAGGCTACCGGGAAGCGCCCGATCCTGGTCAGCTGGCCAGTTTCCGGCAGAGGGGGAGGGATCGTGCCCCCTCGCCGCTTAACACCACCTCTCATGGAGGCAGCCGCCGCATACGGCAGTATGTATGGCGTGAAGCGCACGACCATCTATCTCACCGAGACCCAGAAGGAGCGCCTCGAGCGTCTCGCCGCTCGCACCACCCGCACCGAGGCGGACCTGATCCGCGAGGGGGTCGACCAGGTGCTCGACGCGCACCTTCCCCACCGCCGCAAGCCCGCCGCCCTCTTCGCGCTCTCCGACCCAGTGCTCGACGACCCAGCCCGGGTGGACGAGGCGCTGGAGGGGTTCGGCGAGGCGTGATCCTCGTCGACACCAGCGCCGTCCTGCAGCTGGCCAGCTCGACGGCGCAGAGGCACCAGGACGTCGTCCGCGTCGTCGAGCGGCTCGACGGCCCGTTCCTGCTCTCGCCGTTCGTCCTCGCCGAGCTCGACTACCTGCTCGGGGCGCGCCACGGCCAGGCCCAGCAGTTGGCGCTGCTCACCGAGGTCGCCGACGGGGCCTACGAGCTGGCCCCGTTCGGGCGCGAGGACGTCGTCGCCGCCCGCGGCGTCGTCGAGCGCTACGGCGACCTCCGGGTCGGCCTCGCCGACGCCTCCCTGGTCGTGCTGGCCGAGCGCCACGGCACCGCCGACGTGCTCACCTTCGACCACCGCCACTTCCGGGCGATGAGCGGCCCGGGCGGTCGGCCCTTCCGGGTCCTGCCCGACGACTTCCCAGCCTGACGGCGGCCGGGGCTGGCCGGACCGCCGCTAGGAGAGCCGGACGCCGCCGTCCTCGGTGAGGCGCCAGCGCGGGTTGTGGGCGATCTCCCAGGGGTGGCCGTCGGGGTCGAGGAAGACGCCGCTGTAGCCGCCCCAGAAGGCTTCGGCGGGCTCGCGGCCGATCTTTGCACCTGCGGCGCGCGCCTCCTCGATCGTGGCGTCGACCTCGGCCGGCGAGCCGAGGTTGAGGGCGAGCGTGACGCCGCCCCAGCCGCCCGGGTCCTCGACGGCGCTGTCCTCGGCGAGCCGCCCGCGGTCCCAGAGCGCGACGACCATGTCGCCGGCCTGGAAGAAGACGACGTCGTCGCCGGGCTCGGCGCCGGTCTTCCAGCCGAGCGCTTCGTAGAAGGCGCGGGCGCGGCCGAGGTCGGCGACGCCGAGGGTGACGAGGCTGAGCCGCTGCTTCATCGCGTCCGATTGTGGCAGGGAGAATGCGCCCGCCGGACCTGATGCCATGAACGACGTCACCGCCATCTTCCTGCTCTCCCTGGTGGTGATGTTCACCCCGACCCTGCTGGCCGCGGTGACGATCATGATGTTGCTGCCGAACCCGAAACGGCTGATGCTCGGCTACCTGCTCGGCGCCTACACGACCAGCATCACCTGCGGGATGCTGGTCGTCTTCTCGCTGCAGGACACCGGCAGTGCCAACACCGCCCAGGCGATGGGCCCCTGGGAGGACCTGGCGCTCGGCGCCCTGGCGCTGCTGATCGCCTTCGTGCTCGGGACCGGTCGCGACGAGCCTCTGCAGGAGCGGCGCCGGCAGCGCAAAGAGGCGAGGGAGGCGGCCGGCGAGGCGAAGGAATCGTGGCCGGATCGGATGCTCGGCCGCGGCTCGGCCCGGATCACCTTCGTGGTTGGCGCTCTACTGACGTTCCCCGGCGTCTCCTACCTGGTGGCGATGGACCGGATCGCCCAGCTGGGCACGCCCGACGTCGTCACGGCGCTGATCGTGATCGCCTTCTGCATCGTCCAGCTGGCGCTGCTCGAGGTGCCGCTGCTCGGTTACGCGTTCGCGCCGGAGCGAACGCAGCGGGCGGTGACGGGGTTTCGGGAGTGGCTGGCCCGCAACGGCCGCCAGGCGGGGGTGGTCGTGGCCGCTGCGATCGGCGGCCTGCTCGTCCTTCGCGGCGTCATCGAGCTGATCGCCCAGTAGGCGGGCGCCTAGCTGCCACCGGCAATCGCGGCCAGCTCCTTGGGCCGCAGCAGCGCCAGCAGGGTCGAGCCGTCGACGACGGCGAGGCCGCCCTTCTTGAGCTTGACGTTGGCACCGGTGAGGCGGCCCACCTCGGCCGAGAAGTCGGGCTCGTGGCCGACCAGCAGCACCTCGCCGCGGCCGGCGCTGAGGGCGAGCGCGTCGAAGGCGCCGCCGCCCAGCTCGTCGGCGGTCTCCGGCTCGCGGCCGAGGGCCTTGCAGGCGAGACGGGCGGTATCGGCGGCCCGGACCTTGGGGCTGGTCAGGCAGGTGTCGATCGCGATCCCAAGCCCGGCAAGGGCGGCCCCGGCGGCGCGCGCCTGCTGCTCGCCCTTGACGGTCAGGCGCCGCGCCGCGTCGTCGCCGCCGCCATCCTCCGCATCGCCGTGCCTGAGCAGGTAGATCACCCCCCGATCGTAGGGCGGAAACCGAATCGCGACCCTCGGCAATGCCGAGCCGAGCGGTTGTCGCCGGGTGCGCACGGGGGCCATCTGTGCGATCTCCGGCAAGTATGGGGATCGAAATCACCGCCGGCCCATCCACCCGCTGCCGCTGACCATCCACCTCGGCGGCGGTTCCGACAAGTTCATCGGCAGCGGCAACGACTACTGCCGGCACGGCGGCGGCAGCGACGGCTGATCGGCGACGAGGGCAGCGACGTCTGCGTGGCGCACTTTGTTCCCTGACGGAGGGGAACAAAGTGCGCCACCGGTTAGTCGATAGCGATCAGGGCCAGGGTGAGGACGCCCAGCGCGACCCCGCCGAAGGCGATCGCCGCGTGCGCGACCCGTGGCTGCTCCGGGAACTTCCCTTCGGACAGCGCCCGCAGCACCGCTCGGTTCCGCACCGACCCGTAGAGCATCACCGCCACCCCATACAAAGCGAACCCGATCCCCCCGACCAAATACGGCCACCGCGTCGTTTTCCCGTCCAGCTCCGGCACGATCCGCCCGACCGCGAAGGCCACAGCCATCGCCGTCAAACCGGTCCGCCACCAGGCCAGCTCCGTCCGTTCGCTGGCGAGCCGCGTCCGCCGCGTCGCGTCAACCGCCTCGTCGATCTGGTCGTCCCCGGCCATCAGGGATCAGCCTAGAGGGAGGCGCGCTGCCCCTCGCGGCTACAGCCCCATCTGTCGGCCGATGATCTCCTTCATCACCTCGTCGGTGCCGCCGCCGATAGGGCCGAGGCGGGCGTCGCGGACGGCTCGCTCGATGCCGTACTCCTTCATGTAGCCGTAGCCGCCGTGTATCTGGAGGGACTGGTCGGCGATCTCGAGGACGTCTCGTTGCGTGACGAGCTTGGCCATGGAGACGTCGCGGATGCAGTCCTGGCCCTCGTGGAAGCGGCGCAAGGCGTTGTAGGTGAGGGCGCGGGACGCCTCGGCCTTGGTCGCCATCTCGGCGACGTGGTGGCGGATCGCCTGGAACTTGCCGATCGGGCGGCCGAAGGCTTCCCGCTCGTTGGCGTAGGCGACGGTTACGTCGATCAGGCGCTGCATGGCGCCGACGGCGCCGATCGCCATCAGCAGGCGCTCCCAGGCGAAGTTGGCCATGATCAGTTTGAAGCCGCCGTTCTCCTCGCCGAGCAGGTTCTCGGCCGGGACCTCGACGTCGCTGAAGGCGAGCTCCCCGGTGTCGGATGAGTGCCAGCCCATCTTCTCCAGCTTCGCCGCCACCTCGTAGCCGGGCATATCGCGCTCGAGGACGAGGAAGGAGATGCCGCCGTGGCCGCCCTCCTCGGTCGTCTTGCAGGCGCAGACGAGGAAGTCAGCGCGGACGCCGTTGGTGATGAAGGTCTTCGCCCCGTTGACGACGTAGCCGCCGTCGACCTTGCGGGCGGTGGTGGTGATGCCGGCGACGTCGGAGCCGGCGCCGGGCTCCGTGATCCCCAGGGCGCCGATCTTCTCGCCGGCGATCCCCGGCGCCAGCCAGCGCTGCTTCTGCTCCTCGGTGCCGAAGTTGAAGATCGGCGGCATCGCGATCGAGGCGTGGGCGTTGAGCCCGGCGGCGACGCCGCCGGAGCCACCCGAGCGGGCCAGCTCCTCGACCCAGACCGCGTCGTGCAGGTGGGTGCCGCCCTGGCCGCCGTACTCCTCCGGGAACTTCAGCCCGAGGAAGCCGAGCTCGGCGCAGCGCGAGTAGAGCTCGCGCGGGAACTCGCGGGCGTCCTCCCACTCGGGGACGTGGGGGGAGATCTCCTTGACGACGAAGCGCTGGACGGTCTCCCGCAGCTCCTCGTGCTCGTCCCCGAAGGGCGGCAGGATCGCGCGCGCTCCGCTGTCTTTGACTACCGTCACCGCCGGGGACGGTAGCGCCTGCGCCCGCCCCCGGCGCGATGGACTCCCACACGATCAGCCTGATCACGATCCCTCTTTTCACCGGGGCGATCGGCTACGTCACCAACGCGAGCGGCGTCTGGATGCTCTTCTACCCGGTCCAGTTCGCCGGCGTGAAGGTGCCCGGTCTGGCCGCGGTCGCGCACGTGTTGCCGCGGCGGATCCAGCAGATCCCAGGGCTCGGCCAGGGCGGGCTCGGCTGGCAGGGGATCGTCCCCTCGCGGGCCGCGAAGATGGGCTCGATCGCGGTCGACAAGGGGATCGCCAAGCTCGGCAGCCCGGCCGACTTCTACCGGCAGCTCGACTCCGAGGCGCTCTCCGCGCACATCCTCGCCACCGCCCGCGGCGACGTCCACGAGGTGGTCGAGCGGATCATGGAGCGGGAGCGTCCGCAGCTCTGGCACGACCTGCCGCCGCGGGTCCGCGCCGCCGTCCACGGCCGGGTCGAGGAACAGCTGCCGGAGATCGTCCATGACCTCACCGACGAGATCGGCGAGCACATCGACGAGCTGGTCGATCTGAAGCTGATGGTGATCCGCCGCATCGAGGCGAACCCGCATCTGGCCAACCGCATCTTCCTCGAGGTCGGCCGCAAGGAGCTGAGATTCATCGTCAACTTCGGGTTCTTCTTCGGCTTCCTGCTCGGCATCCCGACCGCTCTGATCACCGAGAACGTCCTCACCCAGTGGTGGGTGCTGCCGATCGCCGGCGTGCTGATCGGCTACACGACCAACCTGCTCGGCATTCGGATGATCTTCGAGCCGGTCAACCCGCGCCGGGTCGGGCCCTTCGAGATCCAGGGGCTCTTCCTGAAGCGCCAGCAGGAGGTGGCCGGCGTCTACGCCGACATCATCGCCAACGACATCGTGACCATGACCAACATGGCCGAGGACCTCGTCTACGGGCCCAACTCCGACCGCACCCGGCAGCTGGTCGAAGACGCGCTGCGGCCGGCGGTCGACCGGGCTCTCGGCCGCGCCCGTCCCGCCGTGCGGGCGGCAGTCGGCGGCCGCGAGTACGACGCGATACGCGACGCCGTCGCGCTCGAGGCCGCCGACTACGCCGTGGCGCCGCTCGCCGACGAGGAGCTCAACGTCGCCTACCGCGGCAGCATCCGCGACTTCGTCGCCGAGCAGATGAAGGAGATGGAGCCGGGCCCCTTCTCGGAGATGCTGCGGACGGCGATGCGCGAGGACGAGTGGCTGCTCTACCTGCACGGCGCCGTGCTCGGCTTCGGCGCCGGCCTGCTACACCTGGCGATCTTCGGATGAGCGAGGCGGGGGACAACGG
>CBIHMQ010000026.1:0-14854 GCA_966211075.1 uncultured bacterium | reverse complement strand
CTCCCGGAGGCTTTGGGAGCGGCGAGATTACGGCCCTGCAGGCACTGGCGGCCGTACGGTCTCCGGGAGAGGGGTCACCGCCCCTCCCCCACGCCCGAGCCCTACTCGGTCGAGATCGACGGGTCCGCCTGAACCTTGTGCGGCACGATCATCAGGAAGTTGCTGGCCGCATCCGCCGCCAGCTCGAGGATCCGCACCGCCTCTTCGCCCTGGTCGGTCGCGCGCAGCTCCTCGGCGTAGGCGGTGAGCAGGTCGTCGACGTCGAGCAGGCCCTCGGCGTCGAGGTCGGTGAGTTGGACTTTGGCGCCCTCGCCGAGGCGGCGCTCGATCGACTCGCGGTCGAGGCCGAAGGCGTTATGGCGGACGTAGACGCGGCCACCGGTCATCCCGGCGCAGGCCCAGGGGCCGATGTCGCCGAGGACGACGGCGCGCCCCGAGGTCATGTACTCGAAGGCGAAGCCCTTGACGTTGGCGCGGTTGGCCAGCGAGCCGCGGTTGTCGTCGATGTCCTGCTCGGGCTCGCCGCCCAGCACCACGTCGGCGCCGGAGAGGCGGATGCAGAAGCGCGAGTCAGCCGAGCCCTGCACGAACAGACGGCCGCGCTGGGCGCCGTAGGCGAAGGACTTGCCCACCGAGCCGTTGAGGCGCTTGCCCTTGATGCCCTTGCCCTTGAGGATCGAGATCGTCCCGCCCAGCATCGTCTTGCCGACGCCGTCCTGGGCGCCGCCCTCGACGCGGATCGAGACGCCGTAGGAGTTGAAGGCGCCCAGCCCCTGGCCGGCGACCGAGCCGCCGTTGAACTCGAGGCTGGCGAGCACGTCTTCGTTGGCCTCGGGAGCGTCGGCGTCGAAGATCCGCGAGCGCGCGATCGCCCCGGCCAGCTCGGTGCCGAGCACGCGGTCGTTGGCGTCGGTCGGGCGCGGGAACTCGTTGCGGATCGTCCGACCCGGGCAGATGTCCCCGGCCAGCGAGGCGATCTGGGTCGAGGCCTCCTTGGACTCCATCCGGATCGGCCGGGCGACGACCAGGCCGGCCTCGGCCCGGGCGTCCTCGCTCTCGGCGACCGGCAGGTCGATCGGCTCCAGGTCGAGGTACTCCTCGAGCGGCTCGATCAGCGGCATCAGGTCGATCCGCTCCGTCATCGCGGTCTGCTCCAGCAGGTCGTAGCGGCCGACCAGGTCCTGGGCGCGCTCATAGCCGAGCGAGGCGACGACCTGCTTGACCTCCTCGCCCATCGCCGCGAAGAAGCGGGCGCAGCTCTCGGCCGAGCGGTCGACTTCCTGCGGGGTGAACTTCTTGAGGCCGTGCTCCTGGGCCTGCTCGACGGTCTCGATCTGGGTGGCGATCCCGACGTGGCAGGTGTCGAGCTGGCAGCCGCGGCAGATCGTGCAGCCGAGGCTGACCATCGCCAGGGTGCCGAAGCCGACCCGGTTGGCGCCGAGGCAGTGCAATTTGACGATGTCGTGGCCGGTCCGGTAGCCGCCGTCGGCCCAGATCTCGACCCGGTTGCGGAGGCCGGCCTCCATCAGCGCCCGGTGCACGGCGCGGGTGCCGATGTCGCTCGGCAGGCCGACGTGGCGCAGGGCGTGCTGGCGGGCGGCTCCGGTGCCGCCCTCGAACCCGGAGAGGGTAATGATGTCGGCGCCGGCCTTGGCGATGCCGAGGCCGATCGTGCCGATGTTCGGCACCACCGGGACCTTGACCGAGACGCGCACGTCCGGGTTGACGGTCTTCAGCTCGTCGATCAGCTCGGCGAGGTCCTCGATCGAGTAGAGATCGTGGTTGTTGGACGGCGAGATCAGGTCGGTGCCGGGCGACGCGTTACGCGCCGCGGCGACCTTCTCGGAGACCTTCTTGCCGGGCAGGTGGCCGCCCTCGCCGGGCTTGGCGCCCTGGCCGATCTTGATCTCGGCGACGTAGGACGAGTTCAGCATCTCCGCGGAGACGCCGAAGCGCCCCGAGGCGACCTGCTGGCCCCGCCATTTCCGGTACTGCCCGTACATGTCGCGGATCTCGCCACCCTCGCCGTTCATGCAGAGGATGTTGGTCGCCTTGGCCGCGTCCGCGTAGGCGCGGAAGGCCGGCTCGGACTGCGAGCCGAAGCTCATCGAGGAGATCACGATCGGGTAGTCGTGGTGGCCGACTCCGGCATCGACGGTCGAGGGGTCGGCGATCGGCTCCCGGTCGCCCTTCAGCCCCATGATGTGGCGCATCGAGATCGGGTTCTGCTGCTCGAGGTCGCGGACTTTCTCCGAATATTCCTCGTAGGAGCCGGAGCCGTTGGCGGTCGCGATCGCCGCCTTGTAGACCTTCGGGTAGAAGCGGAACGTCTTCGCCGGTTTGGCGTCCTCGTCGCCGTTCAGGACCCGGGCCCGGGCGTTGGTGTCCTCGTCGAGCTGCGCGAAGCCGGCGCCGCCTCTCTCGGAGGCGGCGAAGGCCTCGGTCTGGAAGATCTCCGCCAGCTCTGGCTTGATCCCGATCGAGGAGAACTGGCGGGCGTAGCCGCGCACCTCGTGGATCCCGATCGTCGAGATGACTTTCTCGATCCCCTTCACGAAGGCGGCGCAGAGGTTGTCGACGTCGGTCTCGTAGTCCTCGACGCAGATCACCTCGACCATCGTGTACGGGCAGACGCCGTTGGCGCCGAGCCCGAGGGCGAGCATCACGTCGTGGACGTTGCGGATCGCCGCAGAGCGCAGCACCAGGCCGCAGCGCCGGCGCAGGTTCTCTTCGCCGGACTGAACCTTGAACTGCTTGAGGCCCTGGTCGACGGCCGAGGTGGCCAGGTGCGGGTCGAGGTAGCGGCGCTCGCCGTCGTAGACGGTGCGGTCGCTGAGGACCAGCAGCTCGGCGCCGTCGCGGACGTGCTTGACGGCTTCCTGCTTGATCCGCTCGATCGCGCCCTGGGTCGTCTCCGACTCCAGCAGCGAGATGTCGACGACCGCGCCGCGGCCGCGGAACTCCTCCCAGAGGTCCTCGAGGAGGTAGGTCCGGTGCTTGCGGGCGATCTTCCGGTAGGTCTTGTCGGAGAGCGGCGCCAGCTCGTGGTGGCCGCCGAGGATCAGCGGGAAGGCGGTTTCGATCGTGCCGGTATCGAGGCTGGCGTCCTCGATCGTGGGACGGCGGCCGAACACGGCGCGGGTCGAGAAGTGCTCCATCTCGCGCTCGCGGTCGATCGCCGGGTTGGTGACGACGGCGACCGTCTCCTTGAAGTAGTCGGCGAGGTTCTGCCGCTCCGGCGAGAGCGCCGCGAGGGGCCCGTCGTAGCCGAGCGAGCCGACCGGCTCGGCCCCGTTGGAGGCCATCTGCTGGACGAGTTTGACGTCGTCGCGCTGCCAGCCGAAGCCGGCGAGGACGCGGTCGGAGACCTTGACCGGCTCCTCGGGGCCGGCGTCGGAGTAGCCGGGGACGTCGGTGCCCTCGAGCGGACCGCCGGCTTCGATCGCCCGCTCATAGGGAGCGACCGAGTCGACGCCGTTGCGCTTCAGCCAGCTGTCGCGGACCATCCGCAGCATCTCGTCGTGCGGGTGCAGGGTCGAGCGGCGCTGGCGACGATCGATCAGCACCATCGCCTTCTCGCCGGGGGCGAGCGGCTTCGGCTCGGAGGCCATGTCGTGGACCGAGACGACGCCGGGCTCGGAGCTGAAGACGAAGTCTTCGCCGGTCTCGACCTGCCAGAGCGGCCGCAGGCCGAGCGCGTCGGAGGAGAACACGCATTCGTCGGCGTGGCGGGCGATCAGGGCCACGGGGCCCTGCGAGAACGGCCCCATCGCCTGCCGCAGGTACATGTAGAAGCCCTGCAAGTCGGCTGGGAAGCCGCGGATCTCCTCGACGATCGGCGGCAGCACCATCTCCATCGCTTCCGCCAGGCCGAGCCCCTCGCGGCTGACCAGGGTGTCGATGGTGAGGTTGAGATCCTGGGAGTCGGAGGCGCCGGGACGGATCGGCACCGACAGCATCTTCGCCTCCTGGCGCAGCTGTTCGATCGTGTTGATCTCGCCGTTGTGGCCGAGCGCCGAGAACGGCTGCACCCGCTTGAAGGAGGGCCAGGTGTTGGTCGAGTAGCGGTTGTGGCCGAACGAGCCGATCGTCTCGAAGCGCTCGTCGCGCAGGTCCGGGTAGTACTCACCGAGCACCGTCGGCGCGCCCATCACCTTGTAGACGCAGGTGGTCGCCGAGAAGGACGGGACGTGGACGCCGAGCTGCTGCTCGAGCTCGATCAGGAGCTCGAAGAGGACGCTGTCGCGGCGGCTGGCGTCGGGGACGAGACCGGCGATCTGCCAGAAGTGCGGCTCCTCCTCGCGCGCGGTCGCGCCCAGCGCCGTCGAGTCGACGACGCCGATCCGCTCGGCGAGGATCCGGAAGCCGCCGCCGCCGAGCAGCTCGCGGGCGTCGTGCTGGACCTTCTCGAGGTCCTGGGAGCGCTCGACGAAGATGTGGCCGACCGCGAAGGCGTCGTCGAGGGTCAGCGAGGGGTCGTGGCCACCGGAGCGGACCTCCTCGGCCCAGATCTTCCGCGGCAGGTCGAGCATGAGGCCGCAGCCGTCCCCCTCCCCGTCGACGTTGCCGGCCCGGTGGAGCATCTTCTGCAGCGCCGGGATCGCCAGCTCGATCGGCCGGTGGCTCGGGGTGGCGTCCTTGCGCACGGACGCGTAGATCGCACAGGCGTCTTTGTCCTCGACGCTGGGCGGCGAAACCAGTGGCCTGTAGGGACGCTCGGGCGAGTAGCGCTCAACGCTCGCGCCGGAAGACTGGTGCTTCGGCATGTGATCCTCCCGGGTTCCGTGCCTTCTTCGAGCGGGCACGCGACGGGTTGACGGGTTTCCGGATTATAGGCGAGGCCAGGCGTGCCAGGGTGTGATTGCAGTTTGTCCCGCTATGCGGCACAAAAGTCAATCGCGCCCGTCATCCCCATGACATCGGCTGGTAGCCGCCCTCGGGCTGAACGCCGATCAGCATTGCGGTGACGTCGGCCTCGGAGCGGTTGAGGATCGTGCGGCTGACCGGCGGCTCGATCGAGGCGAAGGTACCGGCCGGGGCCGGGTGATCCTCGCCGCCGATCCGCAGCACCGCGTCGCCCTCGAGGATCACGTAGAGCTCGACCTGGCCGCTCTCGTTCTCGTCGTGCTCGGGGATCTGGCCGCCCGGCCCGATCTCGACAAGGTTGAAGCCGAAGGACGAGGCGCCGAGGGCTTTGCGCGCCAGCTTCCAGGTGCACTCACCGGAGCCCTCCATCGCCTCGAACTCGTCGCGGTGCTTGATCGTGAAGTCGGCCGCCATTAGGTTCGACCTTACCCCCGAATGACCGATCAGGGCAAGGACTCAGCCGAGGCACTGGAAGCGGCGATCGCCCGCTACAACGAGGCCTGGAACGCGCACGACCTCGACGCGATCGTGGCGATGCACGCGCCCGACATGGTCTTCGAGAACCACACCGCCGGCGAGGCGGCCAGCGGCGCCGAGGTCCGCGACCACATCGGCGCGATCTTCGCCACCTGGCCCGACATCGCCTTCGCGACCCGGCGCCTCTACGTGCGCGAGGGCCTGGTCGTCCAGGAATGGACCGCCTCGGCGACCCACGCCCGCGAGATGCGCCGCGGCGACCTGGTCGCCGCGGCAACCGGGCGCGGGATCGAGTGGGACGGCCTCGACGTGATCCCCTTCGAGGACGGCCTCGTCAAGCGCAAGGACGTCTACTCGGACAGCGTCTCGATCCTGCGCCAGGTCGGCCTGCTCGATTAGGTGTGATGAGTTATGCCCGGCAAGCGGGCATAACTCATCACAGTTGCCTCAGCGGTCCCAGTCGGGTTCGGTGGCGTTGCGGACCAGGACGGTCGGGCGGCCGCCGGCGTATGGGATCGAGACGACTCGGTGGTTGGGGCCCGGTTCGAAGCCTCCCTGCCAGCCGAGCACCGTGCGGCCGTCCCTGGAGAGGGCGGTGCCGATGAAGCCGATCTCCCGTTCGTTGGTCAGGGTCCGTTCGCGGCCGTTGGCCGGGTTGACGGCGACGGCGTAGCTGGTGTCCTGGCCGCCGTACTCGGCGAGCAGCTGGTTGCCGCTGGTCGACCAGGCGGTCGGGGTGAGGCCGAAGGTGAGCGCGTCGACCCTGGTGTGGGTGAGCCTGCTGACGGCGGCGCCGGCCGAGTTCATCTTGAAGAGCTCGTTCTTGGGGCCGTATTTGCGCTGCTTGTCGCCCAGCAGGCGGACGAAGACGATCGTGTCGTTCGGCCCCCAGAGCGGGCTCTGCGAGCGCCGGTCGGTGGTCAGGCGGCGCGGCTGCACGGCGGCGACGGAGACCGCCCCCGGCGGCAGCAGGTCGATCCGCCAGAGGTCGGTGCGGGGCGGGTAGTTTTCGTTCGGCGCCCGCCCGTAGACGAGGCTTTCGTTGCCTTCCGGCGCGAAGCTGACGCCGTTGAAGTAGCCGCTGGCGATCCGCGTCTGCTTGCCGTCGGCGACGTCGATCACGGTCAGGTTCTGCCTGCCGAGTTCGGGCCCGATCGTGATCGCGATCCGGGTCGAGTCCGCCGACCAGTCGAAGACCGAGCTGCTCTGCCACCCCTTGGCGAGAGTGCGAACCGACCCGCCCGCCGTCGGCACCGCCATCAGCAGCGGCTTCTGGCTGCGGCCGTTGCCGCCGCGGAAGAAGACGATCGTCTGCCCGTCGGGCGAGATCCGCGGGTTGTACCCGGAGCCGATCCGCTGTACCCCGGAGCCGTTGTCGTTCGCTTTGAAGACGACCGGATTCATCGGGTTGCGCGTGAAGACCAGCGTCGCTTGGGCGGCGGCGGGCAGCGCCGCGAGCAGCGCGGCGACGGCGAAGAGGGATACGAGCAGGCGGAACTTCGGCAGGCTTGGCATGGCGGCGATGCTACCCGCGGAAGCGGCCGTTACGGACAGGTGTTCAGTTAGGACCGACGATCGCCGCGGCGACGAGGGCGCCGCTGAGGGCGATGAAGGAGACGGTGGCCAGGACCCGGTACCAGGCGCGCCGCTCGACGTCGGGATCGAAGGCGAGCGGGACGAACAGGAAGGGGTTGACGGCGGTGCCGAAGACGAGGGGGACGGCGACCGCGGTCGGCAGACCGGGGAGCGCCAGGCCGACGGCGATCAGGATCAGGCCCATCATCACGTAGTCGAGGTGGACCTGGCGGATCCGGGCCGGGGCGACCACGCCGATCCGCTTCAGCCACTCGGGCCGCTCCTCGCGAACCACCATCGCCCAGCCAAGCAGGGCGCCAAGGGCGAGCTCGATCAACCCCGCGCGGATCACCCAGTCCACGCGATCAGAGCTCGGGGACGTCGGCGCCGAGGGGGGTGAAGGGCAGCCGTCGCACCTCGGCCCAGCCGGCGCAGCGCTCGTTCAACGCCGCGGCGACGTTGCCGGCCTCCTGCCAGGTGGTCCAGACCAGCACGGTCGGGCCGGCGCCGGAGATCGTCGCCCCCAGCGCCCCCAGCTCGCGGGCATTCTCGACGATCTCCATCGAGCGCGGGAAGAGGTCGCGGCGGCGCGGCTGGTGGATGCGGTCGGCCAGGCCGCGGGAGACCAGATCGAGGTCGGCGCTGCGCAGGCCCAGCACCAGCAGGGCGGCGGCGGAGACGTTGGCGACCGCGTCGCCGAGCGGCACCTCGGCGGGGATCGCCTCGCGGGCCCGCTCGGTCGAAACCTCCTCCGGCGGGATCACGACGATCCCCTCGAGCCCCTCGGGCGGGTCGAAGCGCGCCGCCGTCGGCCCGTTCTCCCCCTCCGCGCAGATCACGAAGCCGCCGTAGATCGCCGCGGCGACGTTGTCGGGATGTCCCTCGATCTCGGTCGCCCGCGCCAGCATCTCCTCCTTGCTCAGCGCCAGCTCGAAGAGGTGGTCGGCCGCGGCCAGCCCGGCGACGATCGCGGCGGCGCTGGAGCCGAGCCCGCGCGCCAGCGGGATCTCGCTGCGAAGCCGGAAGGCGATCCCATCCGCCGGGTGCAGCGACTCGAAAGCCCGCACGATCAGGTTCTCCCGCCCGGTCGGCACCTCGAGCCCGCCGGGGTCGAACGAGTACTCCTTCGTCTCTTCCACCTCGAGGTCCAAACACAGCGAGACCGCCGCCGCCATGGTGTCGTACCCCGGCCCGAGGTTGGCCGAGGAAGCGGGCACCCGGACGAGCCGGTGGCGAGCGGTCAATCGAAGACCGCCCGCTCGACGGCGTTGAGCTCGTTCTCGCAGTTGATCACCGCGGGGGCTTTGCCGAGGGCGGTGTCGGGGTCCTTGAGGCCGTGGCCGGTGAGGACGCAGACGACGGTCTCGGGCGGGGCGGATCCCTCGACGACGGGGAGGCCGTGGGCGAGCAGGCCGGCGACGGAGGCGGCGGAGGCCGGCTCGCAGAAGACGCCCTCGGCGGCGGCGAGCCAGCGGTAGGCGTCGAGGATCTGCGCGTCGGAGACGGCGGCGACGCGGCCGCGCGAGGCGGTGAAGGCCGCCATCGCCTCCTCCCAGCGGGCCGGGTTGCCGATCCGGATCGCCGAGGCGACGGTCTCGGGCTTCTCGACCGGGGCGCCGCTCACCAGCGGGGCCGCGCCCTCGGCCTGGAAGCCGTAGAGGACGGGTCTCGAACCCGCGTTCTCGACCTCCGTGAACCCCCGCCAGTAGGCGGTGACGTTGCCGGCGTTGCCGACCGGGATCGCCAGCGCGTCGGGCATCGTGCCGAGCTGGTCGACGACCTCGAAGGCGGCGGTCTTCTGGCCTTCGATCCGGTGCGGGTTGACCGAGTTGACGAGTTCGATCGGGTGCTTCTGAGCGAGCTCGCGGACGATCCGCAGGGCGTCGTCGAAGTTGCCGCGCAGGGCGACGACGCGGGCGCCGTGCATCAGCGCCTGGGCGAGCTTGCCGATCGCGATCTTGCCCTCGGGGACGATGACCGCGCCGCGCAGGCCGGCCCGGGCCGCGTAGGCGGCGGCGCTGGCGGCGGTGTTGCCGGTCGAGGCGCAGATCACGGCCTCCGCCCCGCGCCCCTTGGCGCGCGAGACGGCCACCGTCATCCCCCGGTCCTTGAAGGACCCGGTCGGGTTGGCGCCCTCGAACTTGAGGAAGGCGCGGGCGCCGATCCGCTCCGAGAGGCGCGGCGCCTCGATCAGCGGCGTCGAGCCCTCCTCGAGGCTGACCACCGGGTCGCCCGGCTCGAGCGAGAGGCGATCGCGGTAGCGGGCTATCAGCCCGGCGCTCAAAACTCCTCCTCGATCACTCTGATGAAGCGGGGCGGCGAGCGCAGGTCGTCGAGCTCGGCGATCGCCGCCACGGCGGCCGCGAAGCGGGACTCGAGGCACTCGTGGATGACCATCACCAGGCGGGCGTCGGAACCGATGCCGCGCTGGACGACGCTCTTGACCGAGATCTCGTGCTCGGCGAGGACGGCGGCGACGCTGGCCAGCACGCCGGGCCGGTCGGCGACCTCGAGGTGCAGGTAGAAGGACGAGGGGACGTCGGCGACGAGCCGCAGCTCCGCGCGCGTCTCGTGGACCGGGGCGTCGCCGGCGAGGATCGAGACGACGTCGCCGAGCACCGCCGAGGCGGTCTGGACACCGCCGGCGCCCGGCCCCGACATCGTCACCTCGGTGATCGCCGGCGCCTCGACCATCACCGCGTTGAAGGGCCCTTCGATCGGCGCCAGCGGGTGGCCGCGGTAGAGGAAGCAGGGGAAGACGCGGACGCTGATGCCGCCGTCGCGCCGTTCGGCGACGCCGAGCAGCTTCAGCGAGAGGCCGAGCTCCTTGGCGTAGGCGAGGTCGTCGGGCTGGATCGCCTCGATCCCCTCGTAGGGGACCTCGGCGAGGCTGACCGGCGTGTGGAAGGCGAGCCGGGCGAGGATCGCCATCTTCGCCGCCGCGTCGGCGCCGCCGACGTCGTCGCTGGGATCGGCCTCGGCGTAGCCGAGCTCCTGGGCCTGGGCCAGCACCTCCTCGTAGCCGGCGCCGCTGGACGCCATCTCGCTGAGGATGAAGTTGGTGGTGCCGTTGACGATCCCGAACACCTTCGAGATCTCGGTGACGCCGAAGCTCTCCTGGATCGTGCGGACGATCGGGATCACCCCGGCGACGGCGGCCTCGAAGCGGAGTTGCACGCCGGCCTCGCGGGCGATTCCGAACAGCTCGTCGCCGTGCTGGGCGAGCAGCTGCTTGTTGGCGGTGACGACGGGGCGTCCGGCCCGCAGCGCGTCGATTACGAAGTCGCGGGCGGTGTCGGTCCCCCCCATCAGCTCGACGACGAGGTCGGAGCGCTCGAGGATCGCCCCGAAGTCCCCTTCGCCGCGGGTGAGGACGCCGGCGATCTCCGGCCGCCGCCCCGTCGCCGCCTCGACCGCGTCGGCACGGTCGGCGAGCAGCGTCGCGAAGGCGGCGCCGACGGTGCCGTGGCCGAGCAGGCCGATGCGGACCGGTTTGGAGGGTTCCTCAGGCATCGCGGGCGGTGAGGTCCTCGTAGGTCTCGCGCCGGACCACGACCCGCGCCTCGCCGTCGCGGCAGAAGACGACCGGCGGCCGCGGCACGCCGTTGTAGTTGCTGGCCATCGCGTAGCCGTAGGCGCCGGTCGCCGGGGTGACCAGCACGTCGCCGACCGCCGGCGCCGCCAGCAAGGTGTCGCGGACGATGATGTCGCCGGACTCGCAGTGCATGCCGGCGATCGTCGCCAGCGTCTCGGCCGGCTCCGCGGCGCGGTCGGCAACCAGCGCCTCGTAGCGGGAGCCGTAGAGCATCGGCCGCAGGTTGTCGGACATGCCGCCGTCGACGGCGACATAGGTGCGGACGCCGGGAATCTCCTTGACGGTGCCGACGCGGTAGGCGGTGACGCCGGCGTTGGCGACCAGCGAGCGGCCCGGCTCGACCAGGATCCGCACGCCGTCGCCGAAGACCTCGCGGACGCCACCGACCTTGACCTCGACGTAGGAGTCGATCGGGGGCGGCTCGTCCTCGCTGGTGTAGGCGACGCCGAGCCCGCCGCCGACGTTGACGACCCGGCACCAGTCCCCAGCCAGCTCGCCCAGCGCCCGGATCGCCAGCTTGTAGGGCTCGAGTTCGAAGATCTGTGAGCCGATGTGGGCGTGCAGCCCGACCAGCTCCAGCTTCTCGGAGGCGAGCACCCGCTCGATCGCCCGCGCCGCCAGGCCGTCCTCGAGCCCGAAGCCGAACTTGGAGTCGAGCTGGCCGGTGGTGATGTAGTCGTGGGTCGAGGGCTTGATCCCGGGCGTGACCCGGATCAGCACCCGCTGGCGGCCCTCCAGCAGCCGCTCGCAGCGCTCGATCTCGTCGAAGGAGTCGAGGATCAGGTGGCGGATCCCGGCCCGGGCGGCGAAGAGGATCTCCTCGTCGCTCTTGTTGTTGCCGTGCATGTGGATCCGCTCGGGGTCGAAGCCGGCCCGCAGCGCCATGTGCAGCTCGCCGCCGGAGGCGACGTCGACCGAGAGCCCCTCCTCGGAGCAGAGCCGGTAGGCCGCGGTGCAGGGCAGCGACTTGCTGGCGAAGAGAACCTCGAAGTCGTCGGTTCGGCGCTCGAAGGCCTCGCGGTAGGCGCGGGCGCGGGCGCGGATGTCGTCCTCGGCGTAGACGTAGGCGGGGGTGCCGAACTCTTCGGCCAGCTCGACCACGTCGCAGCCGGCCACCTCCAGGTGCCCCCGTTCGTTGACGCGGCTGCCGATCGGGTAGACCGCCGACCCCGCGATCGGATCGCCGCTAACCACCCCTACCTGTTCTCGCTCCGCCATCGGCGGCCATTCTGACGGTTAAGGCCCGATGCGAGCCGAGAGCCGGCTCAGTGACCGCCGCCGAGGAGGCCGCCGACCGTTTTCACCGTTTCGTCGACGACTTTGCCGACGACGGATTCGGGGCCGGCGACGCCGTTGACGACGCCTTCGGTGGCTTCGGTCACGCCGGTGCTGCCGAGGGTGCCGCCGAGCGCTTTTTCATCGACGGTGGCGACCGTCCCGTTGACGGTTTCGGTGAGCGCGCCGGAGGTCGAGGGCTCGCCGGTGGAGCCGCCGCCGGTCGTCGGGCTGCTGTCCTCTCCGCCGCCGCCGCTCGAGCCGCCGCCGGAACCGCCGGAGCCGGTCGCGCTGCCGGCGCCCGCGGAACCCCCGGAGCTCTGGGTGGACGTCCGGGTCGAGGTAGGCGCGGAGGGCTGCGGGTCGCCGCCGCTCGCGGCCGGGGTGTCCCCGCCGCCGGCGGCGGGGGCGGCTTCGCTGGAATCGGTGCCGGTGCCGCCGGCCGGGGCCGGAGCGATGCCGCGGCTCTGAGCGCCGGGGCTGACCTTGACGCCGGCCTTCGAGCGCGCCGAGCCCTCGCCCCCCGTCCGGCCATCCGCGCGCCGCGCCGCGGTCCCGCCCGCCACCGCGGTCGCGGGCGTCGCGTTCAGCCCCGCATCCGCGCCGCCGACCGGCTGGGCCTCGGAGACAGCCGCCCGGTCGTCACCGCCGAACGCCGCGATAGGCCAATCGCTGAAAACCTGCGCTGAGACGAGCACGACGAAGGCGGCGATCGCGATCGCGATCAGGGTGGCGCCTGACATCGCGCTCACCAAGTAGGTGTGCGCCTGGCGGATCATGGGGACTGATTGCTAAAGGTAGCCCATCGGGTCAGTCGGGGAGCCATATATACGAACCTCGAAATGCAGGTGAGGCCCGTAGCAATGGCCGGTGCAGCCGACGTACCCGATGATGTCGCCCTGGGAAACCGATTGCCCGGCGCTGACGGCAAACGAGGTCTGGTGGGCGTAGCAGGTGGAGAGCCCGCCGCCGTGTTCGATGCAGGTGAAGTTCCCGTAGCCGCCGCTTTCCGCTTCGGACTGGGTGGCGACGACGACCCCCGCGGCGGCGGCGCGGATCGGCGTCATTTCCGCCGCGGCGATGTCGACGCCCTCGTGCATGCGGCCCCAGCGCGGGCCGAAGCCGGAGACGACGGCGCCGTCGACGGGCCAGATCATCATGCCGCTGCCGCCTTTGATCGGTCCCGCCGGCAGCGGCATGCCACCGCTGGAGAGCTGGGCGAGCAGCTCGCTCTGGATTTCCTCGACGGCGCCGTGGAGATGCTCCTCGTGGGCGCTGATCTTGTCCAGCGCCGCCTCGCGCTCGGCCCGGGTATCGACCAGCTGCCGCTGGCGCGCCTGCAGGGACGCCCGGGTGTTGACGAGTTCCTGCTGCTCGGCGGCGATCGCGTCGCGAGCCGATTCGATCCGCTCCTTGGCGTCGCGGAGGCGAGTGACGATTCCCTGGACTTCGTCGCGAAGATCGCGCACCCGGCCGACCACCGCCTCGTCCATCCCGTGCAGGCGGTCGAGGTATTCGGCCCGGACCGCCAGGTCGGTGACGCTGTCGGACTCGACGATCACGCTGAGTAGATCGGGGCTGCCCGCCTCGTAGATCGCCACCAGCCGGTCGCGCAGCACGGTGAGGGCGCGTTTGAGCCGCTGGCGGACCCGCTGCAGCCGCTCCTTGGCGCCGTCGAGCTCGGCAACGGCCTGGTCGAGCTCGGCCTGCTTGGCCGCGAGCCGGGCGCGGACCGCGGCCTCGCGGGTGCGGATCTCGGCGACCTCGGAGGTCAGCTGGTCGATTTCGTCGCCGTAGCGGGAGATCGTCGTCGTCAGCACGCCCTTGCGCTCGCGGACGTCCTCGAGCTTCGATTCCTTGTCTTCCAGCCGTTGCTGGAGGTCCTCGGCCGGAGATGCGGCCGGGCCGGCGAGCAGGGCTATGCAGAGGACGGCGAGGGCGAGGAGGGGCGCCATCGTCAGGCGGCGATTCCTGAGCATCGGCCCGAGGCTAGCCAAGCCCGATTCCCTGCCCGAGGCGCCGCCCGGGCCTGCAACCCCCCTTGCGATCAGGCCCCGGGCGGGGCGTTCTCGACCTCGAGCAGCTCCTGCGCGGCCTCCTCCTCCATCTGCAGGGTGGTGTGCTCGATGCCGAAGCCCTCGGCGAGCAACAGCTCGAGGCGGCGGCGGATCAGGTCGCGGTCGGTGTCGGCGGCGACGACGACGTGGGCGGCGATCGCCCCGAAGCCGGAGGTGACGGTCCAGACGTGGAGGTCGTGGACGGAGCGGACGCCCGCCTCGCCGCAGATCGCCTCCCCCACCCCTTCGACGTCGATCCCCTTGGGCGCCGCCTCCATCAGCACGTCGAAGGGCTCCTTGATCAAGCGCCAGGAGGAGATGAGGATCAGGGCCGAGATCAGGAGGCTGACGATCGGGTCGACGATCGCCGAGCCGCCGAACAGGACCACGGCGCCGGCGACGACGACGCCGACCGAGCCGAGCGCGTCGGCGACGCTGTGCCGCAGCACCCCCTCGAGGTTGATGTCCTGGCGCTGGCCGCGGGCGAGGACGACGGTGGCGATGAGGTTGCCGGCGAGGCCGAAGACGCCGAGCGCGACGACGCCGGCCCCCTCGATCCCGGGCGGGTCGCCGAGCCGCCCGACCGCCTCGATCGCGATCACCACCGCGACGACTACCAGCAGCAGGCCGTTGACCAGCGCCGCCAGCACCTCCGAGCGCTGGTATCCGAAGGTGCGGCGGCCCGCGGCCGGCAGCATCGCCAGCCGGGCCGCGACCAGGGCGAGGACGATCGCGCCGGCGTCGGAGAGGACGTGCCCGGCGTCGGCGAGGACGGCCAGCGACCCGGTGAGGATGCCGCCGACCGCCTCGGCCACCAGCATCGCCAGGTTGATCGCCAGGGCGATCCACATCCGCCGGCGGCTGTCGGCTCGCCGCGCGTCGAGCGCGTGGCTATGCGAGTGGGAGTGACCTCCCGGGCCGTGCATGGCCCGAGCTTACGCCGGGACCGGCTCCTTCGAACCGCCCTCGGCCATCGCCTTGGCGGCCACCTCGGCGCCGAACTGGAGCC
>CBIHMQ010000025.1:0-14968 GCA_966211075.1 uncultured bacterium | reverse complement strand
ATGAAGCGGCCGCCGGAGAGTTTGTCGATCGTCGCGCCGGCCATCGCGGCGGCGGCGGGCGGGCGGGCCGGCACCTGCAGGATCGCCGCGCCGAGCTTGATCTCGCTCGTCTGCGCCGCCAGCCAGGCCAGCACGCTGACCACGTCGGAGCCGTAGGACTCGGCCGCCCAGACCGACTCGTAGCCGAGCCGCTCGGCGACGGAGACGACCTCGACGGCGTCCTCGCCGGCGGGCCCGATCCCCCAGTAGCCCAGGTTCAGTCCAAGCTTCAGCGCCATCCGTCCGGCACCCTATTGAATAGTCCCCATGGCCACCGCCCCGCCAGCCACCGACCAGGGCCTCACGAGCGCCGAGGCGGAAAGGCGCCTGCGCAAGCTGGGGCCGCCGCCGGAGACCTCCTCGCGCTCGACCTCGAGCATCGTCGCCGGCAACGTCTTCACGCTCTTCAACGCGATCATCGGCGTCTTCTTCGTCCTGATCCTCTCGCTGGGCCTGTTCGCCGACGCGGTCTTCGGGCTGATCGCGATCGTCAACTCCTACATCGGCATCCGCCAGGAGCTGAACGCGAAGCGGACCCTCGACGAGCTGGCGGTGCTGGTGGCGCCGCGGGCCAGGGTCGTCCGCGACGGCGCCGTCGCCGAGCTGCTCTCGACCGAGGTCGTCCCCGGCGACGTCGTCGCCGTCGAGCCGGGCGACCAGTTGGTCGCCGACGGCGAGACGATCGCCAGCCGCGGCCTCACCCTCGACGAGTCGCTGCTGACCGGCGAGACCGACGGGATCCGCAAGCAGGAGGGCGACCGGGTGCTGTCGGGCTCGTTCGCGATCTCCGGCTCCGGGCACTACCTCGTCGACGCGGTCCGCGAGGACAGCTACGCCGGCCGCCTCGCCGGCGAGGCGCGCACCTTCCGCCACCCGCCCTCACCGCTGCAGGAGGAGGTCAACCGGGTGATCGTCGCCTGCACCTGGGCGCTGCTGCCGCTGGCGGTGCTGCTGATGATCACCTTCCAGGTCCGCAGCGTCGACCTCGTCGAGGCTGCCCAGACCGCCACCGCCGGCCTGATCACCCTGATCCCCGAGGGCCTGGTGCTGCTGATGAGCGTCACCTTCGCGGTCGCCGCGGTGCGGCTGGCCAACCGGAAAACGCTGATCCAGCAGATGAGCGCCACCGAGAGCCTCGCCTCGGTCGACACGATCTGCGTCGACAAGACCGGCACCCTGACCGCCGGCGAGCTGCGCCTGGTGGCGGTGGCGGTCGCCGACGGGGTCGAGCCGGGCGCCGCCGAAACGGCGCTGGGCCGGTTCGCCGCCAGCGCCGGCGACCGCAACCGCACCCTGGAGACGATCGCCGAGAAGTTCCCGGCCACGGCCGGGGCGGTCAGCGCCGAGGTCCCCTTCTCATCGGAGTGGAAGTGGAGCGGCCTGGCGCTCGGCGACGGCGCCTACGTGATGGGGGCGCCCGACGTCCTCGCCGAGGCAGGCGCTCTCGACCTCCCCCCCGGACTCGCCCGCAAGCTCGAGGAGGAGACCGGCGCCGGCCGCCGCGTCGTCGCCTTCGGGGAATCGAGCGGAGGGCTGCCCGACGACCCGGCCGCGACGCCGCCGCCGGCGTTGCGGGCGCTGGCGCTGGTCGTGCTCGAGGAGACGCTGCGGCCCGACGCGGCCGAGACGATCGCCTACATCCGCGAGCAGGACGCCGACCTGAAGCTGATCTCCGGCGATGCGGCGGCGACGGTGACCGCGGTCGCCTACGCGGTCGGGGTGCCCCGCGACGCCGGCGTCATCGAGGGCCCGGACCTCCCCGACGACCCCGAGGCGCTGGCCAGGGTGGCGCTGGATAAGACGATCTTCTGCCGGATCAAGCCCGAGCAGAAGAAGGCGCTGGTCGAAGCGCTGGTCGGGGCCGGGCGCTACGTGGCGATGATCGGCGACGGCGTCAACGACGTGCCGGCCCTGAAGCAGGCACGGATGGCGGTGGCGATGGGCTCGGGCGCGCAGGTCACCAAGGGCGTCGCCGACGTGGTCCTGCTCGAGGACGAGTTCGCGCGGCTCCCCGAAGCCGTCAGCGAGGGACGGAAGATCGCCCGCAACATCCACCGCCTCGGCCGCCTCTACCTGACCAAGTCGGTCTACGCCGCGACCCTGATCCTGCTCGTCGCGGTACCGGGCTTCGCCTTCCCGTTCCTGCCCCGCCACCTCACCCTGGCCGCCTTCCTGACGATCGGCATCCCCTCCTTCGTGCTCGCCCTGGCCCCCTCCGACGGGCCGCTCTACCGCGGCCGGCTGCTGCGGGCGCTGGCCGCCTTCGCGGTCCCGGCCGGGGTGGCGACGGCGCTCGGCTCGATCCTCTCCTTCTTCTTCGTCGACACCGTCTTCGGCGGCAGCCTCGACTCCGGCCGCACCGCGGCGACGACGACTCTGATCGTCCTCGGCCTCGCCTTCGTGCTGCTGCTCGAGCGCGGTCCCGGCCGCGAGCACATCGCGATCCAGAGCTACATGCTGGCCCTGATAGCGGGGCTCGGCGCCCTCTACGCGCTGATCCTCGCCGCCGCCCCGGTCCGCGACTTCTTCGAGATGGAGCTGCTCAGTTCGGTGCAGTGGTTCCTGGCGATGTTCGCCGCCGCGGTCGGCCTGACGATCGCCAGCATCCTCTGGCGCCTGCCCCAGATCGAACGGCTCGAAGCGCCGGTCGAGGATGAGGGCGCGCCGGAACTCGGCGGAACGGCCGCCTGACCCGTCAGGACGCCGTTCCCGGGTAGCGCGGTTCGAGGTCGCGGGCGGGAAACGGGAGCGGGCCGGTGGTGCGCTCGTACTCCTCCAGTTGCCCGGGGCCGAGGGCGGTGAAGGCGCGGCGGACCCGCTCGACGTACTGGCGACTGACGTAGACGTGCTCGCCGTTTTCGGCCGCCCGGACCCGGGCGGGCTCGGTGCCGTGGTAGACGAAGACGGTATGGGTGAGCGCCGGCTCGAAGGCGGCGGAGACCTCGGCCCGACGGTAGTTGCCCTCCCGCAGGTCGAGCTCGGCGAGGCGGTTGGGGTCGACCGGGATCGCCAGCCCGTTGACGGCCTCACCCGCCGCCTCCTCGATGTCGAGGTAGGCAACCGCGACTTTCGGTTTGAGGCCGCTCTCGGGATCGAGGAAGTGCTTCTGCGCGTCGGTCGTCTCCCAGTTGTTCATCGCCACGCCCCAGCGACGGCGGAAGCCGTTCAGCCTTCCCGGGACGGCCGGGTAAAGCCGGCCGTCGACCGCGAGCGGCTGCGTCAGCTCGACCAGCGAGCCGTAGCCGAAGACATAAGCGACGCGAGTCGCGTCTTCAGCCGGTCTCGCCACCGGTGCCCCTGCCCTCGCGGGGCGGCAGCACGAACTGGGTGACGATCAGGTTCGCGGCGAGCTTCGCCTCGCCGTCGCGGATGCGGTCGAGCTTGACCTCGACGACGGCCGTGGTGCGGCCGACGTGCAGCGGCGTCGCCGAGGCAATGATCTCGTCGCCGCGCAGGCCGGCGCCGAACACGTTCAGCTTCAGCTCGATCGTCGTGAAGTCGTGGTGCGGCGGGATGTTGCGGAAGGTGGTCCAGGCGGCGACGGTGTCGCCGAGCGCCGTCCAGACGCCGCCGTGGACGAATCCGCCGGGGTGCAGATGCCGGGCATCGACGAGGATCCGGCCCCGCGAGCGCTCGGCGCCGATCTCCAGCGACTCGATGCCGAGGTCGCCGGGAAAGGTCCCTTGCGAGAACTCGTGGAAGTGCTCGGGCTGAACCTGGGAGAGGTCGGGCACGGGCCTATGAAATCAGGAGGCGGCCGCGCCGAGCGCGTAGGCGCCGGGCTCCAGCGTCGCGGTGCGGCGCCGGTACTCGCTCCAGGTCCAGGGCCAGTTGCTGGGGTCGTTGCCGTGCTCGTCGACGTACCAATTGCCGCAGCCGCTGTGCCAGACCGACTGGGCCAGGGCGGCGCGCAGCTCACGGTCGAAGGCGTCGGCCACCTCAGGGCGCACCTCGATCGTGCGGGCGCCGCCGCGTTCGAGCTCGCGCAGGGCTGCCAGCACGTGCCCCAGCCCACACTCGATCGTGTTGACGACCGAGCCGGTGCCGCCGTTGGTGTTGGGCCCGTAGAGCAGGAACATGTTCGGAAAGCTCGGAACCGTGAGGCCGAGGTAGGCTCGCGGGACGTCGCCCCAGGCCTCGTCCAGGGTGCGCCCGCCGCGCCCGGCGATCTCCATCGGGGCGACGAAATCATGGCTGGCGAAGCCGGTGGCGAGGACGATCGCGTCGGCGGGGCGCTCGCCGGCGGCGCTGCGGACGCCGGTCGCCGTGACCGCATCGACGCGCTCGGCGACGAGCTCGACGTTGGGCCGGGTCAGGGTCGGGTACCACTCGTCGGTGAGCATGATCCGCTTGCAGCCGACCTCGTCGCTCGGGGTCAGCTTGCGGCGCAGCTCCGGGTCGTCGATCGCGGCGCGGATCTGGCGCTTGGCGATCGCCCGCAGGATCGGCAGCAGCCAGGGCCGGTCGGTCATTGCCATCGCCCCGAATTCCTGGAAGGACTGGATCGCGGCGCGGTCGAGCCGTCGCAGGGCGGGGAAGCGCCTGAACAGGGCGCGGGCGCGCGGCGAGTACGGGTGGTCGCCCTTCGGGAAGGTCCAGCCCGGCGAGCGCTGGTAGACGTCGAGCTGGGCGACTTCCGGCTGGATCGCCGGGACAACCTGGATGGCGCTGCAACCGGTCCCGATCACGGCGACGCGCTTGCCGGCGAGGTCGACGTCGTGGCGCCACTCGGCGGTGTGGAAGGCGGGGCCTTCGAACTGGTCGAGGCCGGCGATCGGCGGCACCCGCGGGACCGAGAGCTGCCCGCAGGCGGCGAGCAGAACATCGGCCTCGTGCGGGCCGGCGCTGGTCTGCAGCCGCCAGCGGCGGGTCGCCTCGTCCCAGGCGGCTCCCTTCACCTCGGTCCCGGTGCGAACCTTCTCGAGAACCCCGAAGCGGCGGGCGACGCCTTCGATGTAGGCGCGGATCTCCGGGCCCGGTGAGAAGCGCCGCGACCAGGCGTTGGGCGCGAAGGAGAACTCGTAGAGGTGGGAGGGGATGTCGCAGGCGGCACCGGGGTAGGTGTTGGCCTCCCAGACCCCGCCGACCCGGTCGCGCTTCTCGAAGACCGTGACGTCCTCGTAGCCCTCCCGGGCCAGGACCGTGGCGGCGCCGACGCCGCCGAAGCCGCCGCCGACGATCGCGACGCTGGGCCGCCGGGGACGGCCGTTACTCCCCGACACCGAAGCCCTCCAGGCCGTGGTCGCCGAACGGCTCGTCGCGCTCGCGGACCGCCTCACGGAAGCCCGACTCGGCGGCGCGGCGGACGAAGCCGTGGCCCTCCTCGGTGTGGCGAGCGACGCCGTCGAAGAAGGTCCCGAGCGCCTGTGCCTGCTGCAGGCCCTGGGCGTGAACGGTCTGATTGACCAGCAGCTTCATCATCACCAGCTGGTTGATCGGCATCCGCGCGACCCGCTCGAGCAGGCGCTCGAAGCGCTCGTCGAGCCGGTCGGCGGGCGCCGCCTCGGTCGCCAGGCCCCACTCCACCGCCTCGGCGCCGGTCAGCGAGTCGCCGGTGAGAAGCAGTCGCTTGGCCCGCATCGGCCCCAGCCGCAGCGCCCACATCGCCGTCGTCGGCGAGCCCCAGACGCGCGCCGGCGGGTAGCCGATCTTGGCGTCCTCGGCGACTACCAGCAGGTCCGAGCAGAGCGCCATGTCGGTGCCGCCGGCGACGCAGTAGCCGTGCACCTTGCAGAGCACCGGCTTCTCGGAGTGGAAGAGGCTCATGAAGCCGCGCACGTTGCGGCTCATGAACTGGTAGTCGGTGACGGGATCCCAGTTCGACTCCGGCGCGTGATTCGCCGCGATCGTCGCCGGGTCGACCGGCGACCCGGCCGGCGCCTCCACCCCACCGAGCCCGCTCATGTCCCCCTCGGCGGAGGCGACCAGGTCATAGCCGCCGCAGAAGCCAGTGCCATTGCCGGCGAGGGCGATCGCGTGGACCGCGGGGTCGAGGTTCGCCTGCTCGACGCATTCCGCCAGCTCGACTGGCATTCGCGGCGTGATCCCGTTGCCGCGGTCCGGTCGGTTCAGGGTAATGCGCGCGACTCGATCGCTCGTCTCGTAGGTGAGCGTCTCGAGTCGCGCCATCGCGATGCTCCTTAGTTGGTGCGCTCCACGATCATCGCCTTGCCTTGACCTCCTGCCACGCACATGGTCTCGAGGCCGACCTGGTGGTCGTCGGTCTCCATCACGTTGAGCAGGGTGCCCATGATCCGGGCGCCGGTCATCCCGAAGGGGTGGCCGAGGGCGATCGCGCCGCCGTGGGTGTTGAGCTTGCTTTCCTCGATCCCGCATTCGTCCATGATCGGGATCACCTGGGCGGCGAAGGCCTCGTTGAGCTCGACCGCGTCGACGTCGCCGATCGTCATCCCGGCCCGGTCGAGGACCTTCTTGATGGCGCCGATCGGGGCCACGCCCATCAGCTCCGGCTCGTTGCCGTAGGTGGCGGCGGTGACGATACGGGCGCGCGGGGTCAGGCCCAGCTCCTTGGCCTTGGTGTCGCTCATCAGCAGCACCGCGGCGGCGCCGTCGTTGAGCGGGCAGGAGTTGCCGGCGGTGACGCCGCCGCCGCCGAAGGCCTCCGGCAGTTCGGAGAGCTTCTCCAGGGTCGAGGAGGCGCGCGGGCCATCGTCCTTGGCGACCTCGGTGCCGTCCTCGAGCTTGACCGGGACGATCTCGCGCTCGAAGAAGCCGTCTTCCTGGGACTTCACGGCGAGTTCCTGGGAGCGCTGCGCGAACTTGTCCATGTCCTCGCGGCTGACGCCGTACTTGTTGGCGACGTTGACCGCGGTCAGGCCCATGTCGATGTAGGCGTTGGGCTGGCCGTTCTCGCCGATCAGGTTGGGGTTGCGGTCGTCGGCCCCGGCGGGCTCGGTGCGCTCGTTGAAGCGGCTCACCCACTCGACCCCGGCGGCGATGTAGACGTCGCCCTCGCCGGCCTTGATCGCGTTGCCGGCGTGGCGGATCGCGTCGAGGCTGGAGGAGCAGTAGCGGGAGACGGTGACCCCGTTGACCTCCTGCGGCAGCTTCTCGGAGAGCAGCGAGATGATCCGGCCGATGTTGAAGGCCTCGAGGCCCTGCGGCATGCCGACGCCGCAGAAGAGGTCCTCGACCAGGGCGGGGTCGACGCCGGGGTTGCGCTCGAGCAGCTGGTCGACCACGAAGGCGCCCATCTCCTCCGGGCGCAACGAGGCCAGCGACCCCTTGAAGGCACGGCCGATCGGGGTGCGGATGGTGTCGACGATGACTGCTTCGGGCATGCGGGTCCTCTCCTTGCCTTTGACGGGTGCTGAAGTGCGGAGCGGAGCGTAGTTGACTCGCGAGTCAACCGTTTCGTGCGATTGCGCACATACTCCGCCGGTCCTGTCCCCCAGCTCCGTTACATTCGGCTCAATCCAGGCTCGCGTAAAGGCGCGGGCCTTGCCGCTCAGCGGCAGCGAAAGGAGGGCCCGAGATGCCGGAGGGCTACTGCGTCAAAGAGCGCAAGAAGGTCGAGATCAAGGACGCCAAACAGGTGACCATGAAAAACGGTCGCCCGGCGATCCAGGGCGTCTGCCCCGATTGCGGGACCAAAATCTTCAAGATCGGGAAACTCTAGGCAGGGCCCAGTCTCAAGCTTGAACCCGGGCTGCATCCGCCTCCTAGACCAAGGCGGATGCAGCCCGGGGCTTGACACGAACGCGACGGACAGCCGTGAACAAGACGATCTTCGGACTGGCGCTGGTGGCGATACTGATCCTCGCCGGTTGCGACGGCAACGGCGGCGGCGATGCCGCCGACCACGACGGCGGCATCGCCAGGGAGAAAGCGCCCCCGGGGGCGGAAAGCGGTGTCGCCGTGATCACCCTCTCCAGCGCCAAAGGCGTCGGGCCGGTCCTGGTCGACCACGACGGGTTCACGGTCTACGGCTTCGGTAAGGACAGGGGGACGGCCCCGGCCTGTTACGGCGCCTGCGCCCGCTCCTGGCCGCCGGTTTTGACCGAAGGGCCGCCGACCGCGGGCGAAGGGGCGGGCGCCGGCAAGCTCGGCACGACGAAGCGCAAGGACGGAAACACCCAGGTCACCTACGCGGGCCACCCGCTCCACACCTTCGCCGGGGACAGGAAGCCGGGCGAAGCGAACGGCAACGACGTCGACGCGTTCGGCGGCGAGTGGTACGCGCTGAAGGGAAGCGGCGAGGAGGCTGAGGGATGAGCCCGGAGGCTTACGCCTCGACCGGCGCCCTGCCGCGCTTGCGATAGGAGAGCGACGGCGGGACCTGGTCGCGGATCTCGGCGAGCAGCCGGGCGGAGAGCTCGCCGGGGTCCTCGTCGGGACGCGGCTGGCCGCCGGCCGGGTCGAAGAAACGGACCCGGACGCGCGGCCGGCGCGGGAAGCCGGTCAGGTCGGCGGTGCCCTCGATCGCGACCAGGGTGACGTGCGCCTCCGGCACCTCCAGCGCCAGGCGGCCGATGCCGCTACGGGCCCGCAGCACCTTGCCGCGCGAGCGGGTGCCCTCGGGGAAGACGCCGATGCAGGCGCCCGCGCGCAGGGTCTCGATCGCCTTCGCCAGCGCCTGCTTGTCGCCCTTACCGCGCTCGATCGGGATCTGGCCCATGCCGTCGAGGACCGGGGCGAGGCCGCGCACGTCCCAGAGTTCGGCTTTGGCGAGGGCGCGGATCTGGCGCCGCTTCAGCGCGGCCATCCCGACCATCAGCGGGTCCCAGTGGGAGTCGTGGTTGCCGACCACAAGCAGCGGCCCGCTCTCCGGCAGACTCTCCACGCCCTCGACCCGCAGACGCGACCAGAGCGCTACCGGCCGGTTGACGGCCATCGCGACGCGATAGGTGCGGGTGCGCTCGTTCACGGGCCGTGAGTTGTAGCGGAACGGGGCGGTCAGCCGCTGGCGCGCGCGAGGATGGCGCGCAGCGTCCGCTGGTCCTCGGGCGAGAGGTTCCGCATCCACTCCGGGGGCACCTCGACCGCCTTCATCAGCCGCCTGCGCAGGCGGCTGCCCTCGGCGGTGAGGGCGATCAGCCGTACCCGGCGGTCGTGCTCGGCCGGCTCGCGCCGAGCCAGACCGCGCTCTTCGAGCCCGTCGACGATCCCGGTGACGTTGGAGTTGTCGCAGCTCAGGTAGGCGGCGATCTCCCCCATCGGCCGCGGCCGGTCGAGCATCCGCAGGACGCCGAAGGCGGGCGGACTCAGATCGTGTTCGCGGCCGATGTGGATGAACGGCGGCGGGTAGACGAGCGGCGCCAGGAGGCGCCAGGCCTCGCGGGCGGCGTCCTCTGCCCCGTCGCTTTTGGCCGCGGCTCCTGTCGCCTTGGTTCCCATGAGATGCATTCTAAACAGAATATTTGATAGCCTCAAATATCTAGCTTGGCGACGACTTTGGGAGGGAACATGGCAACCGACGACGCGCAACGCACGGGGATCGAGGTCGAAGGGCTGGTCCGCGAGTTCAAGAACGGGCCGCGCGCCGTCGACGGGATCGACCTGCGCGTCGCCCCCGGTGAGATTTACGGCTTCCTCGGCCCCAACGGCGCCGGCAAGTCGACGACGGTGCTGATGCTGACCACCCTGCTCCCCCCGACCGCGGGGACGGCGCGGGTCGCCGGCCACGACATCGTCTCCGAAGGGCCGCGGGTGCGGGCCTCGATCGGGGCGGCCCTCCAGGAGGCGGCGCTCGACCCGCTGCTGACCGGGCGCGAGCACATGCGCCTGCAGACCTCGCTGCACGGGATCGCCAAGGGCGAGCGGGAGCAGCGCGGCGACGAGCTGCTCGCGCGGGTTGGGCTTTCGCAGGCGGCCGACCGCAAGGTCGGCGGCTACTCGGGCGGGATGAAGCGGCGCCTCGACCTCGCCCTGGCGCTCGCCCACCGGCCGCGCATCCTCTTCCTCGACGAGCCGACCACCGGCCTCGACATCCAGAGCCGTACGGCGCTCTGGGAAGAGGTGGCAAGCCTCGCCGCCGACGATGGCGTGACCGTCTTCCTCACCACCCAATACCTGGAGGAGGCGGACACGCTCGCCGACCGGGTCGGGATCATCGACCACGGCCGGATCGTCGCCGAGGGGACCCCGGCGGCGCTGAAAGCCGAGATCGGCCGGCCGACGGTCGAAGCGGTCCCCCACGACGCCGCGGACCAGGAGCGGATGGGCGCCGTCCTCGCCCGGTTCGGCGAGCTGGCCGGCGCCCGGCCGAAAGGCGCCGCGGTCCGCCTGCAGGGCGGCGAGTCCCAGCTGGCCGAGGTGGTCCGGGCGCTGGACGCCGAGGGGATCGCGATCGAGCACCTGCAGCTGCACGCCCCCTCGCTGGACGACGTCTTCCTCAACAAGACCGGCCGCTCGCTGGAGGGGGCCGAGGAGGCGGAGCTCGAGGCCGAGGACGCGGCGGCGGAGGCGGTCGGCTCGGCGTGAGCGCCGGCCTGCGCACCCAGATCGGCCAGCTCGCGCACCGCTCGGTGCTGCGGACGCTGCGCCAGCCGGCCCAGATCGTGCCGGCGCTGATCTTCCCGCTCTTCCTGCTGGCGGTGAACGCGGGCGGGCTCAAAGACACCACCAACCTGCCCGGCTTCCCGACCGACTCCTACCTGACCTTCGCGCTGGCGGTGCCGTTCATGCAGGGGGCGCTGTTCTCGGTGATGAACGCCGGCACCGACCTCGCCCGCGACATCGAGACCGGCTTCCTCAACCGCCTGGCGCTGACGCCGCTGCGCGGCGCCGCCCTCCTCAGCGGCCTGCTCGCCGGCGCCGTCGTGCTCGGGCTGTTGCAGGCGGTCACCTACCTGGTCGTCGGCCTCACCGCCGGCGCCGAACTCGCCGCCGGCCTCGGCGGCGCTGTGACGATCGTCCTCCTCTCGGTGACGATCACCGTCGCCTTCGGGACGATCGGGCTGTTCGCCGCCCTGCGGACCGGCTCCGGCGAGGCCGTCCAGAGCCTCTTCCCGGTCTTCTTCGTCTTCCTCTTCCTCTCGGCGATGGCGCTGCCGCTCGACCTCCTGCAGACCGACTGGTTCCACGACGTCGCCGCCGTCAACCCGGTCACCTACCTGCTGCAGGCCTTCCGCTCACTGCTGATCGAGGGCTGGGAGCTGGACGAGCTGGCGCTCGGCTTCGGAATCGCCCTGGTGATCCTGGCGGTCGGGATGCTCGGGGCCAGCAGGGCCCTGAAGACCCGGCTGGTGCGGACGTGAGCGGGCCGAACCCAGCTGGCGCCGTGACGATCGCCCGCGCGGTTGCCTGGCGCAGCATCCGCATCTTCCTCGGCAACCCGGCCTTCCTGCTGCCGGCGCTGATCTTCCCGCTCTTCTTCTTCGTCTCCTTCGCGGGCGGGCTCTCGGCGGTCGCCAACGTCCCGGGGTTCGACTTCCCGAGCGGCTACACCGCCTTCCAGTTCGTCTTCGTGCTGCTGCAGTCGGCCGCCTTCGGCGGCGTCTTCACCGGCTTCGGGATCGCCCGCGACTTCGAGACCGGCTTCGCGAACCGCTACCTGCTGGCCGCCTCCAACCGCAACGGGATCGTGCTCGGCTACGCGATGGCGGCGCTGGTCCGCGCCGTCATCACCTGGGCGATCCTCACCGCCGTCGCCCTTGTCGCCGGCATGGAGGTCGGCGGCGGCGGCGTCGAACTGTTCGGCCTCTACGGGCTCGCCGTGCTCGTCAACCTGGCTGCGACGATGTGGGCGGCTGGGGTGGCGATGCGGGTGCGCTCGATCCAGGGCGGGCCGCTGATGCAGTTCCCGGTCTTCCTGGTGCTCTTCCTCGCCCCGGTCTACGTGCCGCTCGAGCTGCTCAGTGGCTGGATCCACACGGTCGCCTCGGTCAACCCGGTCACCGCCCTGCTCGAGGCCGGCCGCGGCTTCATCTCCGGCGACCCGGTCCTGGTCGGCCTCGCCTTCACGGTCGCCGTCGCCTTGCCGGTCCTCTTCGCGCTCTGGGCCCGCGGCGGGCTGCGCCGCGCCGAAGCCGCTGGCTGACCGGACCGGGGAAGAAAAGTGATGAACCTCACGTTGCCGGGTACAGCGGCCGAAGAGGCTGCCCATCTGGCTCTCCGCAGGGCAGTCCCGGCCTATGCCTAGCGCAACTCACAAGACGATTTAAAGTGTCATTTGTGACGCAGCGGCCCCTGGAGCTAATCCTCGCCCGGAACCTGATGTCGGCGCTCTCGACGCCGGCCTTCCTGGTCGACGAGGGCGGCGTGCTCGCCTTCTACAACGAGGCGGCCGGGATGCTGCTCGGCAAGCGCTTCGAGGAGCTGGGCACGGTCGGGCCACAGGAGTGGGGCTCGCTGTTCGGCCCCTTCGACGAGGGCGGCGAGCCGATCCCCTACGACGAGCTGCCGGTCGTGCGGGCGGTGCGAAGCGGCCGACCGGCCCATGCCGAGTACACGATCCGCTCCACCGACGGGGCCGAGCACTCGGTCGAGGTCTCCGCCTTCCCGATCCTCACCGCCCACGGCTCGCAGGGCGGGATCGCGATCTTCTGGCCGCAGGGCGCGAACGGGTCGGGCGCGGCATGAAGGTGACCTTCTGGGGGACGCGCGGCTCGATCCCCTCCCCCGGCCCGGAGACCGTCCGCTACGGAGGCAACACCTCCTGCGTCGGCGTCACCCTCGAGGACGGGTCGATGCTGGCGCTCGACGCCGGCAGCGGCATCCGCAGCCTCGGCCTCGCCCTGCCGCAGGAGCCAACACGGCTGCACATCCTCCTCACCCACCTCCATCTCGACCACATCCAGGGCCTGGTCTTCTTCGCCCCCGCCTTCCGGCCCCAGACGGAGATCGTGATCTGGGGCCCGGCCTCGCCGGAGGCCTCGCTGCGCGACCGGATCGCCCGTTACATCTCAGCGCCGCTCTCGCCGGTCGAGGTGCGGGAGCTGCCCTGCGACGTCTCCTTCCGGCACGCCCCGGACACCGAGTGGGAGATCGGCTCCGCTCGGATCCGCGCCGCCTCGGTCTCCCACCGCGGCCCGACGCTCGGCTACCGGATCGATGAGGGCGACTCCTCGCTCACCTACATCCCCGACCACGAGCCCGCCCTGGGAGCCGACCTCGACCAGCTCGACGAGGACTGGATCTCCGGCTTCGCCCTCGCTCGCGACACCTCGCTGCTGATCCACGACGGCCAGTACTCCGACGCCGAGTACCCCGACCACGTCGGCTGGGGCCACTCGGCGCTCAACCACGCGCTCGCCTTCGCCCGCCGCACCGGCGCCGAGCGGACGCAGCTCTTCCACCACGACCCGATGCACTCCGACGAGCACCTCGACGGCCTGCGGGAGGAAGCGCGGCGGCGCTGGGTCGAGCTGGGCGGCGACGCGGATGCGGTCGAGCTGGCCCGCGAGCGGGCTGAGATCGAGCTGCCGGCCCGGGCAACGAGCCCGGCAGCGACCGTCTGAGCGTTACGCTGCGCGCAGTGTCGCGCCTGCGTTTTACCAGCCGATGACGGGTGTCCCGACCCCTCGCGTCGAAGCGGCGGTGGCGCGGTCGGCGCTGGTCCGGGAAGCGCTGGAGACGGCGGCCGACGCGCACGCCGGACAGGTCCGCAACGGCAGCGGCGGCCTCCCCTACATCGAGCACCCGAAGATGGTGACCGAGCGCCTGGCCGCGGCCGGGTACGGCGACGAGGCGCTGGCGGCGGGGCTCCTCCACGACGTCGTCGAGGACAGCGACCTGACCGTCGACGACCTGCACAAGCGCTTCGGCGAATCGGTTGCGTGCATGGTCGCGGCCCTCAGCGACGACGAATCGATCGAGGATTACGTCGAGCGCAAGCGCGAGCACCGGCAGCGGATCGAGGCCGTCGACGGCGACGCGCTGGCGATCTACGCCGCCGACAAACTGACCAACGCCAGCATGCTTGCCGACGCCCTGGCGCGCGAAGGCGCCGCCGTCGCGGAGGAGTTCAAGGTGCCGCTGGAGCTGAAGCTGGAGATCTGGGAAGCCGACGCGGAGCTGCTGGGGCGACTCGAACCGTCGCTGCCATTCCTGGCGGACCTCGACGAGGCCCTCAGTCGCCTTCGGGACGAGATAGCAGCGGCAACCCCTCGTCCCGGTACTTGAGGCGTCGCTTCAGCGGCAGCACCGCCCAGAGCACGACGAAGACCACGACGACTATCGCGGTGGTGACGATCGTCGCGGTGGACCCGAACAGGACGTGGGTGATCAGCAGAATCGCGCAGGTCATCGCCAGCGCCAGGGCCACCAACCCGGCGATCGCCAACCGGTTGGAGATGAAGACCAGGCGGTGCTTCTGCTGGTAGCGGAAGGTGATCCGGTGGTAGGCGGAGGGGGCGATCAGCAGCGCCGCCGAGAGCGCCGTCAACAGCAGCGTCGCGAAGTAGATCTTCTTCTCGAACTCGGAGATCGTCGTGAAGTTCTGCTGAAACGGGACGGCCAGCAGGAAGGCGAAGAGAACCTGGACGCCCGGCAGCGCCACCCGCAGCTCCTGCAACAGCTCGCCGAGGTTGCGGTCGAGGCGTTCCTCCTCGGTCTCGTCGCGTCCGGACGGTCGCTCGGGCATGCGCTCACCATACCCCGGGTGCCAGCAGCTGATTCCCTTTGTCGCTTGTAGCCCAGAGGGCGACAAACGACAAGGGGAAAACTAGGATCCGGGAATGGGACGGCTGGCGGTGATCCTCGGCAGCAACGCGCTCGGGCCGGGGGGTGAGGAGATCGCCGCGGCGGCCGCGGCGCACGGGGCCGCGATCGTGCAGCGGCACGGCGAGGCAGGGGCGCCCTACGTGCGGCCCCACGAGATCGATGACGTCGCGCCCCTCGTCGCCAAACCCGCGCGTGAGAATCGCCAGATCGAGCCCGCGGGTGAGGCATTCAAGAATCCGCCCCATGTTCTGGAGCACGAACGCGTTCTTCTCCAGATTCGCCCGACACATCGCGAGCGGCATGC
>CBIHMQ010000024.1:0-15809 GCA_966211075.1 uncultured bacterium | reverse complement strand
GGCTCGGCAAGATGGTCGGGATGAGGCGGATGGAGCTGTTCGCGTGGTGGCTAGGGACGCCGCCGGCCGGCTCGCCGGGACGTTGAGCTCGGCTCAACCGCAGTTCGCCAGGGCGCCGGCGTAGAAGCGCAGGTAGGCCGGCCAGTGCCGGTTCCAGTAGTCGTTGTCGTGGCCGCCGCGCCAGGAATGGGCGCGGAGGTCGGCGTCGCCGCGCTCGAGGTAGTCGACGAAGCCCTCGTCGTAGGCGCGGAACGGGTCGGCGCTCCCGTAGTCGTTCCAGACTGGGATCGGCCCGAAGGCGTCGGGGTCGCGGCGGACTCGGCCGACCACGTCGTGGCGGGCGAAGTCGGCGCCGTCGTCGAAGGCGCCGGGGGCGGTTTCGCCGCCCGCGAACCACAGCGCCGGCGAGTGGCCGCCGACGGCGCAGAAACGGCCCGCGTGCAGGAGTGCCAGGTCGTAGGCGCCGAAGCCGCCCATCGAGATGCCGCCGATCGCGACCCGGCCGGGCTCGACGCCGAAGCGCCTGCTCACGGTCGGGATCACCTCGCGCATCACGTAGCGGCCCCAGTCGCCTTCGTCGCGGTCGTGCCAGTAGCCATGGTCGCCGCCGTCGGGGAAGGCGACGACCGGGGCCCGGCGTCCCAGCGCCTCCAGGCCTTCAAAGACCGCCGCGTTGTCGACGAAGGTCTCCTCGGAGCCGCCGCGGCCGTGCAGGAAGACGAGCAGGGGGCGTTTCCCGCGAGGCGCGGCCGCCGCGGGCACGACGACGTTGATCTCGGTTCGCTCGCCCAGCGCCGCACTGCGGATGGTCACCGGCGCGGCCTCGGCGCCCTGGCGGTCGACCGGTGCGAACACGGTTGCCGCGAGGGCCAGGTAGGTGAGGGCGATCGCGACCATGGTGAAGGCGACTACAGAGGTTACGGCCGGTCGAGGCGACTAGGCTCGCGCCCGTGGACGACGGGCTGATCAACGTCTGGGACTTCGAGCGGGCCGCCGCGGAGAAGCTCGACCCCGGGGTGCTCGGGTACTTCGCCGGCGGCGCCGGCGACGAGCTGACGCTGCGGGACAACGTCGCGGCCTGGGAGCGCTGGCGGTTGCGGCCGCGGGTGCTGGCCGGGGTGGAGGAGGTCTCGACCGCGGCCGAGGTGCTGGGCGGGCCGGTGACGATGCCGGTGCTGGTGGCGCCGGTCGCCTACCAGCGGCTCGTCCATCCCGAGGGGGAGCTGGCGATGGCGCGGGCCGCCTCGGCGGCGGGGACGGTGATGGGGCTCTCGACCCTGGCGACGGCGCGGCCGGCCGAGGTCGCCGCCGCTGCAATGGGGGGACGGCGCTGGTTCCAGCTCTACTGCTTCCGCGACCGGGCGGTGACCGAGGCGATGGTCGACGAGGCGGTCGAGAGCGGCTTCGAGGCGATCATCCTGACCGTCGACACGGCTCGGGCCGGCAACCGCGAGCGCGACCTGCGGACCGGGTTCGCGATCCCCGAGGGGCTCGGGGTGCCGAGCGTGCGGGCGGCTCTCGGCGTCGACCGCGAAGTGACGGTCGCCGAGACCTTCGCGCTGATGGACCCGGCGCTCGACTGGACTGACCTCGGCGAGCTCGTCGAAAGCTCGCCGATCCCGATCATCGTCAAGGGCGTGCTGACCGCCGAGGATGCCGAGCTGGCGGTCGCCCACGGCGCCGGCGGGATCGTCGTCTCCAACCACGGTGGGCGCCAGCTCGAACGGGCTCTGGCGACCGCCGACGCGCTGCCGGAGATCGTCGACGCCGTCTCCGGCCGGGCCCCGGTCCTGGTCGACGGCGGCATCCGCCGGGGCGCCGAGATCGCGATCGCCCTGGCGCTCGGCGCCGACGCCGTCCTGGTCGGCCGGCCGACCCTCTGGGGCCTCGCGGTCGGCGGCGAGGAGGGCGTCCGCCGGGTCCTCGACCTGCTGCGCGCCGAGCTCGAGCTGGCGCTCGCCCTGTGCGGCTGCTCCAGCCCCGCCGAGCTGACCCCCAGCCACGTGCGGCGAGCACCGGCAACGTCCGTATATTCGGGCTGAGTGACGATCTCCGGCGGGTCATAGGTGGCCCAGCGCATACCTCGCGACGAGTCCCTGAGCCGCGTCCACGGCGTCGGGGCGCTGTTTTCGGCGGCCTACGGAAACGTCGGCTCCTCGATCTACTACGCCCTCGGCGTCACCGCCGCCTTCGCCCTCGGCCTCACCCCGGTCGCCTTCGTCATCTCCGGCCTGATCTTCGCCGCCACCGCCGCCACCTACGCCGAGGCGACGGTGATGTTCCCGGAGGCGGGCGGCTCCTCCAGCTTCGCCCGCCACGCCTTCAACGAGCTGGTCAGCTTCGTCGCCGCCTGGGGCCAGATGCTCAACTACACGATCACGGTCGCGATCTCGGCCTTCTTCGTGCCCCACTACCTGGCCGTCTTCTGGCCCTGGCTCGGCGACAGCCCCGGCGACATCGTCGGCGGCGCGGTTCTGATCGTCGCCCTCGCCCTGATCAACATCCGCGGCACCGAGGAGTCGGCGAAACTCAACCTCGTCCTCGCCGTCGCCGACCTCGCCACCCAGGTGATCCTGGTCGGGATCGGGATCTTCCTGGTCCTCAGTCCCGAGGTCCTCGTCGACAACGTCCACCTCGGCGTCGCCCCGACCTGGAGCGACTTCGCGCTCGGGATCGCGGTCGGGATGATCGCCTACACCGGGATCGAGACGATCTCCAACATGGCCGAGGAGGCCCGCGACGCCGCCCGAACGATCCCGCGCGCGGTCGGCTTCACCGTCGTCGCCGTCCTGGCCCTCTACCTGCTGATCCCGATCGTCGCCCTCTCGGCGATGCCGGTCACCCAGGACGCCGCCGGCAACTACACGACGGCGCTGGGGACGACCTTCGCCGACGACCCGATCCTTGGCATCGTCGAGAACCTCGGGCTCGCCCATGGCGCCACCGAACTGCTGCGCTACTACGTCGGCGTGCTCGCCGCGGTGATCCTCCTGATCGCCACCAACGCCGGCCTGATCGGCGTCTCCCGGCTCACCTACTCGATGGGCCAGCACCGCCAGCTGCCGGAGGGCCTGCGCCAGGTCCATCCCAAGTACCGCACCCCCTACATCGCGATCATGATCTTCGCCGCGATCGCGATCGTCACCCTGCTGCCCGGCCAGACCGACTTCCTGGCGACGATGTACTCGTTCGGGGCGATGCTCTCGTTCACGATCGCCCACGTCGCGGTGATCCAGCTGCGGAGGGTGCAAGGCGATGCCGAACGGCCCTGGAAGCCGCCGCTGAACGTGCGCGCCTTCGGCTTCGACGTCCCGGTCACCGCCGTGCTCGGCGGCCTCGGCACCTTCGCCGCCTGGATCGTCGTCATGGCCCTCAACCCGCGCACGCTCTTCGTCGGGCTCGGCTGGATGGCCTTCGGGATCGCCGTCTACGTCCTCTACCGCCGCAACCAGCGGCTGCCGCTGACCGAAACCGTGAAGGTGGTGCTGCCGGAGCCGCTCGGGGTCGAGGAGGTCGAGTACCGCAGCGTCCTGGTCGGCTTCGAGGACGACGAAAGCTTCTCGCCGGAGATGGTCGCGACCGCGGTCAAGCTGGCCTCCAAGCGCCGCCGCGGCATCCACGTCCACTCGATGATGACCGTGCCCACGCACCTGCCGCTGAACGCCGAGATGCCCGAACAGGAAGCCGAGGCGCAGAGCAAGATCGAGGAGGCGAAGCTGATCGGCGGCCAGCGCGTCACCGGCCACGTCGCCCGGGTGCGGCCCGGCCAGGCCGGCTACTCGATCTCCGAGGAGGCGGAGCTGATCAAGGCGGCCGCCGTCGTGATCGGCCTCCGCTACCGCAACGGCGCGCCGCTCTACGACAAGACCCTGCAGACGGTGCTGGGCGAGCGTCCCTGCCGGGTGATCGTCGTCTCCGATCCCCCCGACCACGTCTCGGCGCCGCCCAGCGACGCCATCGCCGAGGTGAGCAGGTGAGTGGACCGGGCGCCTACCGGGGCGCGGTCCGCGCCTTCTCGGCGGTCTTCATCGCGGTCGGCCTGCTGCTGCTCGTCGTCACCCTCGCCAACGGTGGCGGTCCCGCCTCGGTCGGAGTGGTGATGGGCCTCGCCTTCCTGCTCGTCGGCGGCGGCCGGCTCTGGCTCGCCACGAGGTCGGAGCGGTGACGCCGCTGACCGGACCGTCCGCGGACGGCAAGCCGCCGGCCCGCAAGCCGGACCGGCTCGAACGCGGGCTCGGCGTCCCCTGGCTGTTCGCCGCCGCCTACTCGGCGGTCGGGTTCTCGATCTACTTCGCCCTCGGCGTCGTCGCCGACCGCGGCCTCGGCCTGACGCCGCTGATCTTCCTCGCCGCCGGCCTGCTGTTCGGCCTGACCACGCTCAGCTACGTCGAGGGCGGGGCGATGTTCCGCGAGCGCGGCGGCTCCTCGACCTTCGCCCGCCACGCCTTCAACGAGCTGGTCGCCTTCATCGCCGGCTGGGCGATCCTGATCGACTACCTGATCGTCCTCGCCCTGGCGGCGATCTCGGTGCCCCACTACCTGGTGCCGATCTTCGGCGACTTCGACCAGCCCGGCTGGGAGATCGGGGTCGGCGCCGCGGTGATCGTCGCCGTCTGCGTCCTCAACGTCCTCAACGTCAGCGGCCGCGGCCGCCAGCGCTCGCTCGCCTTCCTCGCCCTCGCCGACCTCGGCCTGCAGCTGGCGGTGATCGTGGTCGGCGCCCTGGTGGTGATGCACCCCGACCGGCTGACCGCCGAGCTCGACCTCTTCAGCGACCCCAGCTTCCGCGACATCGTCTACGCCTCGGTGGTGGCGATGCTCGCCTACGCGGGGATCGAGGCCGCCTCCGACCTCGCGCCGGAGATCGACGTCCCGCGCCGCGACCTGAAGCGGATCGCCTCGCTGGGGGCGGTCGCGGTGCCGCTCGTCTACGCCGGCATGGCCGCGATCGCGCTGATGGCGGTGCCGGTCGTCGCCGGGCCGAATGGCCCCGAGACCGCGCTCGGCAACCAGTTCGTCGAGGAGCCGGTGCTGGGGGTGGTCTCCGCCTTCCACCCCCAGTGGGTGGCCGACTCGATGCGCTGGATGGTCGCCCTGATCGCCGCCCCGGTGCTGTTCTGGGCCGCCAACACGACGATGCTCGGCGTCTCCCGCCACATCTACACGCTGGCGATCAACCGCCAGATCCCCAGCTGGCTCGGCAAGCTCGACAAGCGCACCGCGACGCCCTACGTGGCGATCGCGCTCAGCGGCCTGATCGCGATCGGACTGCTGATCCCGACCGACGTCAAGCTGCTGGCCGGGATCTACGCCTTCGGGGCGACGCTGGCGATCACGATCGCCCACCTCTCGATCATCCGGCTGCGGGTCAAGATGCCGGACAAGGAGCGCCCGTTCCGGGTCCCCTGGGGCGTCCACTGGGGGACGGCGGTGGTGCCGGTGCCGGCGATCGTCGCCGCCCTCGTCAGCGGTCTCGCCTTCCTCAGCGTGCTCTTCTACCACTCGACCGCGCGCTGGGTGGGGCTTGGCTGGATGGCCTTCGGACTGGTCTGTTACGTCGTCTACCGCAAGGTGATCGAGGGGACGACGCTGACCAAGCGGGTCTCGGTGACCGAGCAGGCGCTGACCAAGCAGGTCCCCGAGGTCGAGTTCCGCAACATCCTCGTGCCCGTCTTCGGGACCGAGCTCGACGACGACATCGTCGCCACCGCCGGGCGGCTCGCCGCCGCCGAGCAGGAGGACGGCGGCGACGGGGCCGAGGCCCGGCTGGAGGTCGTCTACGTGATCGAAGTGCCGCTGACCCTGCCGCTCGACGCGGCCCTGCCGCCGGAGCGCGAGGAGGAGGCGCGGCGGGCGCTGGAGCGGGCCCGCGAGGTGGGGGAGGAGTACGCGGACGTCGACGTCACCACCGAGCTGATCCGCGCCCGCAAGGTCGGCGCCGGCATCGTCGAGGCGGCCCGCCGGGCCGGCTCGGAGGCGATCGTGATCGGCGGCGAGCCCCCGACCAAGATCCGCGGCGGGGCGCGATTGGGGGGCATCGGCGCGGCGAAGCCGGACGAGATCGGAGCCGCTACGGAGCATGTCTTGAAAAAAGCCCCTTGCAGAGTCCTGCTCACTGCACCCCCTGAAACCTCCTAGTGCGCTTCTGGACAAGCAGATCAAGGACGCAGGGAGCGTGGCGTGCTCTGCACGCAAGCGACCGAGGACGCAGATATGCGCCGTCCAGAAGCGCACTAGTATCCGGCCGATGTTCGTTCTGATCGTTGGCTGCGGGCGCGTCGGCTCCTCCGTCGCCCGCTCGATGCTCCGCGAAGGGCACGAAGTCTCCTGTCTCGACGAGGACCCCGAGTCCCACGCCCGGCTCGAGGTCGGCCTCGAGAAGAGTTGGGAGGACCTCGGCGGTCAGTTCACCGTCGGCGCCGGCCTCGAGTCCGAGGCGCTGGTCGCGGCGGGGATCGAGCGCGCTGACGCCTTCATCGCCTCCACGGACGGCGACAACACCAACATCGTCATCGCCCAGATCGCCCAGCGGCGCTACGAGGTCCCGACCGTGATCGCGCGGGTGCTCGATCCGCTGCGGGCCGAGTGGTACCAGCGCCAGGGGCTGAACACGGTCTGCCCGACCAGCGTCGCCATCGACATGCTCGAGACGGCCGTCCGCAAGGGCGCCGAAGGCGGCTCCCCCGACGACTCGGCCGCGGCCGCGTAGGGGAGGGGGCGGCATGTACATCATCGTCGTCGGTGCCGGGAAGGTCGGCTGGAACCTCGCCCGCGAGCTGCTCGAGAAGAACCACGAGGTGACCCTGATCGAGAGCAACCGGCGCCGGTACCTGACCGTCGAGCAGGAGCTCGAGCACAACGTCTCCTACGGCGACGCTTCCGAGCTCTGGGTGCTCGAGCGGGCCGGGATCCAGCGCGCCGACATGGTGATCGCGGTGACCGGCGACGACGAGGACAACATGCTGATCTGCCAGGTCGCCCGCGAGAAGTACCTGGTCGACCGGATCATCGCCCGCGTCAACAACCCCCGCAACCGCCAGCACTTCGACCTGCTCGGGATCAAGCCGTCGGTTTCGGCCACCGACCTGATCCTGCGCCTGCTCGAGCACGAGGTCCCCGAGTACGGCCTCGTCCACCTGCTCGACCTGCAGGAGGAGCAGCTGGAGATCATCGAGATGCTGCTCGGCAAGGACTCCGGCGTGACCGGCCGCCGTGTCGGCGACCTGCGGATGCCGGAAGGCAGCCTGCTGATCTCGGTGCTGCGCTCCGGCAAGGGCTTCGTGCCGACCGCCGACACGGTGCTGGAGGCGGGCGACGAGGTGCTGGCCGTGCTCGATCCGGGCAAGGAGGACGACCTGAAGGCGCTCTTCGGACCGGAAGGCAACGGCGACGGTGGCTGATCGCGAGGTCGACTTTCTCCTCATCGGCGGCGGTTTGGCCGCGGCCCAGTGCGCCGCCGAGCTGCGCAGGCACGGTGCCGAGGGCTCGGTGCTGCTGATCGGCCGCGAGCCGGAGCCGCCCTACGAACGGCCGCCGCTCTCCAAGGAGTACCTGCGCGGCGAGGCCGAGCGGGCCGACGCCTACGTCAACGAGCCTTCCTGGTATGAGCAGAACGGCGTCGAGCTGCTGAACGGCCGCAACGTGATGTCGCTTGATCCCGAGGCGCGCACCGTCAAGGTCCAGGGCGGCGAGGAGGTCGGCTTCGGCAAGGCGCTGATCGCCACCGGCGCCAACGTCAACATCCTCCGCGTCGAGGGGGCCGAGAACGAGGGCATCCACTACCTGCGCGCCTACGGCAACTCCGACGCGATCCGGGCCGACGCCGAGGCGGCCGAGCACGTCGCTCTGATCGGCGGCAGCTACATCGCCAGTGAGGTCGCCGCCTCGCTGGCCGCCCGCGGCACCCGGTGCACGATGGTGATGATGGAGGATGTCGCGCTCTCTCGGACCTTCGGCGAGGAGGCGGGACGCTGGTTCCAGGAGCGGCTCGAAGCGCACGGCGTCACCGTCCACGGCGGCGAGGAGCTGGAGGCCTTCGAGGGCGACGGCCGGGTGCGCTCGATCGTCACCAAGAGCGGCCTCGCCGTCGAGTGCGATGCGGTCGTGGTCGGCGCCGGGGTCCGCCCGGACACGATGCTGGCCCAGCGGGCCGGGATCGAGATCGGCGACGGCGGCATCGTCTGCGACGCGAAGCTGCGCACCTCCGCTGAGGACATCTACGCGGCCGGCGACTGCTGTTCGTATGAGAGCGTCGTCCACGGCCGCCGCATCCACGTCGAGCACTGGGACGTGGCGATGCAGCAGGGCATGCACGCGGCCCGCAACATGCTCGGCGAGGAGCGCGACTACGACGTCGTTCCCTACTTCTTCAGCGACCTCGCCGACTGGGCCAGCCTCGAGTACGTCGGGCCCGCCCACGAGTGGGACCAGGAGGTCTGGCGCGGCGATCGCGAGGCCGGCGAGTTCTCAGTCTGGTACCTGCGGGGCGGCCGGGTCGCCGGCGCGCTCAGCGTCGGGCGCTCCGAAGACCTGGCCGAGGCGCGGCGGCTGCTGGCCGACCGCGTCGACGTCTCCGCCGCCGTCGATCGGCTTGCCGATCCGGCCAGCGACCTCTCCGAGATCGTCTAGCGGATATCCTGGGGCCTTCCGTTGCGGCCTGGTGTAATGGCAGCACGCCTCGCTCTGGACGAGGTAGTCGGGGTTCGAGTCCCTGGGCCGCAGCTCTCACCCGTGCAAACCGCCTGCAAAGACGGCGGATCGCTTTGTTAACGTCGCGACGATGAACCTGCGCAGGGCATCCCTCCTCGCCGTACCGCTGGCCGCGCTGGCAATCGCCGGCTGCGGTGGCGGCGACGACAAGACCGAATCGACGGCGACCACGACGGAAACGACGGCGGCGCTCAGCAAAGCCGACTTCGTCACCCAGGGCGACGCGATCTGCGCCGAGGTCAACTCGGCCGTCGGCGCGGTCGGTGCCAGCGGCGCCGAAGTGCCGAGCCAGATCATCCAGGTCTCCGACCTCTACATCGGCATGGTCGACAGCCTCAAGCGACTCGGCATGCCCGACGATGCCAGCGGCTATTCCGAATTCATGGAAGCGGCCGAAAAGCTGGCCAAGGTCGAGGGCGAAGTGAAGCTCGCCTCCGAACGCGAAGACACCGCGGCGATCGGCGAAGCGGCGACCGAAGCAGCGCCGGCGCTCGAAGAGTTCCAGGCCCAGGCCGACGCCTACGGCTTCGAAGAGTGCAGCGAAGGGCCGAGCGCCCCGCGCCCGGCGCCCGGCGGCGCCGAAGCCGGCAGCGAAGAAGAAGTCGCCCCCGAAGGCTCCCCGGAAGCAGTCGAAGAAGAAATCGTCCCGGAAGCCGAAGAAGAAGCGGCACCCGAAACCGGCGGCGCCACCGAAGAAGTAGCCCCTGAAGCCGGCGGCACCGGCCCCGCGACGGGCGGCGGCGAAGCCGGCGGCAGCTCCGGCGGCATCGGCCCCGGCTAGTCCCTCCGGCGCTCCCCCTGAGCGAGCAGCCTCGCCACCCGCGCGATGACCCGCCGCGGTTCGGTCGCGAGCCGCGGCCCGGTGACCCGGTCGGTCCGGATCTCCTCGAGCAGCAGGTCCTCCTGGCGCAAGCGGTCGCGCTCGAAGGCCCCGCGCGTGCCGTGGGTCTCGTAGAGGTCGAGTTCCACCACCAGGCGCTGCTCGGGCCAGTAGACGTCGAGCTCGTGGCCGAGCTCGTTGAACCCGGTCGCCGGCTTCGGGAGGCCGGCTTCCTCGACCAGGTCGAGGAAGCGCCGCTCCATCCCGGAGCGCGTGAAGGGCGGCGGGCGGTAGAGCGCCAGCGCCTTGCGCAACCGCCCGTGGCCAGGATGGCCGGCGGTCCGTCCCAGCAGCTCATCGACCGCCCGCAGGTCCAGCAGCTCCAGCTCTTCGGCCCGCTCGATCCCCTTGTCGAGGCGCTCGGGGGAGACCGTGGCCGCGTAGTCGAGCAGGGTTCGCGATAGGGACGTGACCGGGATGTTCTGCTCCAGGGCGCGGTCGGCGCCCGTGAGCACGCTCGAGCGATGGACTCGAATGGTAGGAATCGCCTGGCGCCGCCGCGCGCTGGGCGCGGTTGCCTCCAGCGGTGCGGGCCCGTAGCGATCCAGGCCCCAGAGCCACGCGGCCGATCTGTGACTGAGAAGCGCTCCGGATCCGCAGGCGAGCACGGCAGCGAGGCAGCGGCCCTGGGCGGAGATCGAGATGTGGCCGACGAGATAGACGCCACGGTAGGCCCTGTGCAGGTATCCGTCGCGGACGGCACGGTCCACCGTGTCTCGTGAGTACTCGAGCGGTCCACGCAACTGGCGAATCGAGACCACCCCATGTTGCTTCCTTGCCAGCTCGGCCAGCGCGCCGTGTTTCCCGGCGCCTCTTTTCGGGTGCGGTTGTCCCTGGTCCGGCATGCCAGGACAAGGGACAACCGCACCTCGGTTCACCCCCGGCGGCAGCTACGCGGCCGAGGACTCGGCCCACGCTCCGTACAGCTTCGCGTACTCGCCATCCGCCGCGATCAGCTCGTCGTGCGTGCCCGCCTCTGCGATGCGGCCGTGCTCGAGGACGACGATCTTGCCGGCGCGGCGGATCGTCGAGAGACGGTGGGCGATGACGATCGCGGTGCGGCCGTGGAGGAGGCGCTCGAGGCCCTGCTCGATCGTCTTCTCGGTGCGGACGTCGACGTTGGAGGTGGCCTCGTCGAGGATGAGGATGCGGGGTTCGGCGAGCAGGGCGCGGGCGAAGGCGACGAGCTGGCGCTGACCGGCCGAGAGCTGGATGCCGCGCTCGCCGACTTCGGTCTCGATCCCTTCCGGCAGCGAGGCGACGAACTGGGTGGCGCCGACGGTGGCGAGGGCGGCCTCGATCTCCTCCAGGCTCGCCTCTGGGCGGCCGAAGGCGACGTTCTCGCGGACGCTCCCCGAGAACAGGAAGCCCTCCTGGGGGACGATCCCGAGCTGGCGTCGCAGCGCCCGCTGCCGGACCTCGCGGAGGTCGTGGCCGTCGACCAGGACGCGGCCGCGCTGGGGGTCGTAGAAGCGGGCGACCAGCTTCGCGAAGGTCGACTTGCCGGCCCCGGTCGAGCCGACCAGGGCGAGGGTCTGGCCGGGCGGCACCCGCAGGTCGACGCCGCGCAGCGCCCAGCTCTCCTCGCTCGGCTCGTCGTCTTCGCCGTAGGAGAACCAGACGCCGTCGAGCTCGATCTCGCCGCGCAGCTGGCCGGGGTCGATCGCTCCGGGCGCGTCGACCATGTCGGGCGGGGTGTCGAGCAGGTCGAAGATCTTGTCGAGCGCCGCCATCCCCTGCTGGTAGGTCGTGTACAGCTGGGACAGTTCCTGGATCGGTTCGAAGAATTTCGCCAGGTAGCCGACGAAGGCGACGATCACGCCGACCTGGATCGCCCCGTCGATCGCCTGGCTGCCGCCGTAGAGCAGGATCACCGCGGTGCCGACCGCCGCGAGCAGTTCGACCGCCGGGAAGTAGGAGGCGTTGAGGTAGACGCTGCGCATGTTGACGTCGCGGTTCTGTTCGTTGAGGTCGGTCATCACCGCTTCGTGGCGGGTCTCCTGGCCGAAGCTGCGGACCACGCGGACGCCGCTGAGGGTCTCCTGCAGGTAGGCGGTGACGGCGGCGATCCGCTCCCGCGTCGCCCGGTAGGTCCCGGCCGAGACGATCCGGAAGATGACGCTGGCGATCGCCAGCAGCGGGAAGGTGACGAAGGTGACCAGGGCCAGCTTGACGTCGAGGGCGAGCAGGATGACGACGACGCCGAGCAGGGTCAGGCCGGCCGAGAAGACGGTGACGATGCCGTTGGTGACGAGCTGGTTCAGCGCTTCGACGTCGTTGGTCATCCGCGAGATCAGGACGCCGGGGCTGCGGCGGCTGAAGAACCCGATCGACATCGACTGCAGGTGGGTGAAGATGCGCTCGCGCAGGTCCTGCAGGGCCCGGGTCCCGACCCAGCCGACCAGGTAGGTCTCGACGAAGCTCGCCACCGCGTAGATGACCGTGGTGCCGATGAAGGCGAGCACGATCATGTCGAGGGCGCTGACGTCGCCGGTCTTGATCCCGGCGTCGATCGCCTGGCCGGCCAGGTAGGGGGGAGCGAGGCCGGCCGCGGTCTGGGCGATCAGCATCGCGAACATCAGCGCCACCTTGCCGCGGTAGGGCCGCAGCAGCGCCAGTAGCCAGCGCACCTTGCGGCCGCGCTGGTCCTCGCCGCGGAGGAGCCGCCACAGCGCCCCCACCATCAGGAAGGCGTTGCGCAGCGTCCCGGACCCTCCTCCGAAGCGACTCACAGCCTCGCCACCTCCTCGCGCTCCTCGAGGTCGCGCTGCAGGAAGACCGAGTCGGCGAGCCCGTGCTCGGCGATCTCGCGGTAGAAGCTGCAGCCCTGCATCAGCTCCTCGTGCGAGCCGCGGTCGACGATCCGGCCGGCGTCCATGACGACGACCTCGTCGGCCAGCGAGACGGTCGAGAGGCGGTGGGCGATGATGAAGGTGGTGCGGCCGGCCATCGCCTCCTGGAGGCCGGCCTTGATCGCCGTCTCGGTGGTCGCGTCGACCGAGGAGGTGGCGTCGTCGAGGATGAGGATGCGTGGGTCGGCGAGGAGGGCGCGAGCGATCGCGACCCGCTGTCGCTGGCCGCCGGAGAGGGTCAGGCCGCGCTCGCCGACCCTGGTCTCGTAGCCGTCGGGCAGTTCGGCGATGAACCCGGCGGCCTGGGCCCGCCGCGCCGCCGCTTCGATCTGCTCGCGGCTGGCGCCCTGGTTGGCGTAGGCGATGTTCTCGGCGATGCTGGCGCTGAACAGGAAGCTGTCGTCGGCGACGAAGGCGATCTGGGAGCGCAGCGAGTCGAGGTCTACCGCCCGCACGTCGGCGCCGTCGACCCGCACCTCGCCGTCGCTGGGGTCATACAGGCGGGCGATCAGGGCGACCAGGCTGGTCTTGCCGGCTCCCGACGGCCCGACCAGCGCCACAGTGCGGCCCGCCTCGACGGTCAGGTCGACGTCGCTCAACGCCGGCCCGGCGCCGTCGTAGCGAAGCGTCACCCCGCGCAGCTCGACCCGGCCTCCGCCGGGCGGCAGCGGCGGCGCCCCGGCGGCGCTCTGGATCGCCGGTTCGCGGTCGATGATCTCGAACATCCGGTTGCCGGAGGCGATCGCCCGCTGCGCCATCCCCATCGCCATGCCGAGCATCCGCATCGGCCCGGCCAGCATCCCCAGGTAGGTGTAGAAGGCGACGAAGGCGCCGAGGCTGAGGCTGCCGTTGATCACCTCGCGGCCGCCGACCAGGAGTATCAGGGCGATTCCCAGCTGCGGCAGCATCCCCAGCAGCGGCGAGAAGAAAGCCTGTAGGCGGGTCGAGTAGACGCTTTGGTCGAAGACCCGGGTGACGCTGCGCTGGAAGCGGTGCAGCTGGTGCTCCTCGCGGGCGAAGGCCTTGACGATGCGGATTCCGGAGACGTTCTCCTCGGCCTCCGCGGTCAGTTCGGCGACCCGCTGCTGGACCTCCTGCTGGGCCGGCCGCGAGACGCGGTTGTAGCGCGAGGCGGCGTAGACGATCAGCGGCGCCGGGGCCAGCGCCAGCAGCGCCAGGACCGGGTTGAGGACGAACATCACCGCGGCGGCGAGGGTGATCGTCAGCAGGTTCTGGGTGATGAAGACGAGCCCGTAGCCGAGGAAGAAGCGGATCGACTGCAGGTCGACCGTCGCCCGCGACATCAGCTGGCCGGTCTGCTGGGAGTCGAAGAAGCCGAGGTCGAGCCGCTGCAGGTGCGTGTAGAACTGCTGGCGGAGGTCGAATTCGACCGCGAGGGAGACCTTGCCGGCGATCAGGCGGCGGACCACGGTCAGCCCCAGCCGCAGGATCCCGGCCCCGGCGATCGCCAGCGCCAGCGGCAGCAGATCGGGCTTCTCGCCGCTCTCGATCGCGTTGATGGCGCGGCTGATCAAAAGCGGGATCAGGACCGTCATTCCCATCGCCGCCCAGGCGAAGACCAGCGAGCCCCAGAGCTGGCGACGGTAGGGGCGCAGGTAGCCCATCAGGCGGCGATACGTCTTCACCGCCTTCGACTATACAAAGTGAAGTATTGGATTCCGACGGGTCTAGGAGGGATTGGCGAAACCCGGGTGCGCGGGCCGGCGAGCGCCGGGACCAAGCGGGACAAGGACGCAGGAAGGCCGAATAGCAGAGCTATTTGGCCGACCGAGGACGCCGAACCGCGCCGCGTCCGCCGCCGCCGGACGCGTGCGGGGGTTTCGCCAATCCCTCCTAGGGCCGGCGCGGGACGCCTATTCGAGCCGTGCCGCCGCATTGGCGCTCGGGACCTTGCCCTTCTCACAGGGTCTCGGGCCGTGGCCGGGGCGGGGGAGGACCTGGAAGTTGGTGACGTCGTGGAACTGGGTGGGAAAGCGGTTGTTCTGGGCGAGGTTGACGATCAGCCGGTAGAAGCCGGGCTTGAGGTTGCGGTAGAAGATCTCCGGTCGGGTCGCGGGCGAGTAGCTGCCGGTGCTGCCGATTCTTTCGGCGAGGACGCCGTTGGGACCGGAGTAGAGAGGGAAGTCGAAGGAGGCGCCGGCGAGGCGGCCGTTGCCGATCGGGCTGTTGATCGCGTCCGCCAGTTTCTTCGGGTCGACGCAGTCGGGGACGCGCTTGAGGCTGAAGCGGAGGTTGCCCTCGCCGAGCGCCGGCTCGCCGCCGAAGCGCCGGGGGGCGAGGCGGAAGTTCTCGACGTCGACCTTGACGACCACCGCGTGACTGGACTGGCGGGCGCCGTTGCGGGGCGAGACGAAGTCCACCGCCGGCTGGCCGCTGAGCACCTCGGCGCTGGCCTGCTTCGATCCCGAGTCGCCGCAGCCGGCCATCGCCAGCAGCGCCAGGCCGGCGCAGCAGGCGGCCAGGGCCGGCAGGGTGGTGGCTTTGGTCCCCGGCATGCGGGTGGAACATTACGGTCCCGGCTGGCCCCCCGGGGCGGCGGCTCGCGGTCGGGTCGGCGGCCACGGCGCGTAACGTTCCCGGGTCATGCGCCGCGCGGGACCGATCGCAGTGCTGGCCCTGTTCGCCCTCGTGCTGGCCGCGTCGCCGGCCGCGGCGACGAGCCCCGTCGACCGCGTCGACCCCTTTGCCGGTACCCGTCCCGGCCCGCGCACCTTCGGCGGCGGCCACAACTTCCCCGGCGCGACGACCCCGTTCGGGATGGTTCAGCTCGGCCCCGACACGACCCCGGCGGCGCCGCACTCGGGCGGCTACGACCACCGCGACAACCACGTCTCCGGCTTCAGCCTCACCCACCTGAACGGCGCCGGCTGCGCCCTCTACGGCGACTTCCCGCTGCTGCCGACCACCGAGCCGCTGCGCGGATCCCCGGCGGCGCCGGGCGGCGGCCTCGACGGCCAGTTCCAGCCCGGCTTCACCCACCGCGAGGAGAGCGCCCGGCCGGGCTTCTACTCGGTCCGGCTCAACCCGGTGCGGGGCGGGGGCATCGACGTGGCGTTGACCGCGACGACCCGGACCGGGCTCGCCAGCTTCAGGTTCCCGGCCAGCCCTCACGCAAGCGTCCTCATCAACGCCGGCGGCAGCGCCCAGCCCGACGACCTCGCCGCGGTCAGCGTCGACCCGGGGCGCCGGGAAATCTCCGGGACCGCCTCCAGCGGTCACTTCTGCGGCCAGCGGCCCCGCTACCGGGTCTACTTCGCGGCGGTTTTCGACCGGCCCTTCGCGGCCTCGGGGACCTGGCGCCGCGATGCGCTCGAACCGGGTGGCACCGCCGCCGAAGACACCCAGGC
>CBIHMQ010000023.1:0-15937 GCA_966211075.1 uncultured bacterium | reverse complement strand
GTCGGCAAGGGCGCGCCCCGCCGCGCCCTTGCCGACGAACGGCTCCAGCACGTCCATCGGCAGCGGGAAGACCACCGTCGTGTTCTGGTTGCTGCCGATTTCCAGCAGCGTCTGCAGGTAGCGCAGCTGCAGCGAGGCCGGGTTGGTGCTGATGATGTCGGCCGCGTCGGTGAGCTTCTGGGCGGCCTGGAACTCGCCCTCGGAGTTGATGATCTTGGCCCGCCGCTCGCGCTCGGCCTCGGCCTGGCGCGCCATCGCCCGCTGCATCTGCTCGGGAATCTCGACGTCCTTGATCTCGACCGCGGTCACCTTCACGCCCCACGGCTCGGTCGACTCGTCGATGATCTTCTGCAGCTCTTCGTTGAGGCGCTCGCGGTCGGCCAGCAGCTGGTCCAGTTCGGCCTTGCCGAGCACCGAGCGCAGTGCGGTCTGCGAGATCTGCGAGGTGGCGAGCAGGTAGTTCTCGACCTCGACCACGGCCCGGTTGGAGTCGACGACCCGGAAGTAGGCGACCGCGTTGACCCGGCAGGGGACGTTGTCGCGGGTGATCACCTCCTGCGGCGGGATGTTCAGGGTCACCGTCCGCAGGTCGACCTTGACCATCCGGTCGACCAGCGGGATCAGGAGAATCAGGCCCGGACCCTTCTGGGCGATCAGGCGGCCGAGTCGGAAGATCACGCCCCGCTCGTACTCGCGCAGGACCTTGACCGAGAGGCCGACGACGATCAGGGCGAAGATCGCGACGACGACGATTACCGCCAGCAGCGCTTCCATCAGTCGGCTCCTTCTTTCGAGAGCTCCGCGGCGGGCGCCTCGGCTCGGACCGTGAGCGTCAGCCCCTCGACCGCCTCGATGCGGACTCTATCCCCCGCCCGAACCGGGCCACTATCGCTGGCCAGCCGCGCGTGCCAGATGCCCCCGGCCGCCAGCACCTGCCCTTCCGGGTCGAGCCTGCCGCGGGCCTCGGCGAGGGTTCCGACCATGTCCTCGGGCCCGGCCCCGGCCGGCCGCTCGTGCGCCTCGACGACTTTGCGGGCGACGAAGTAGAAGCTGGCCGCGGCGAGGATGCCGAGCGTGATCAGTCCCGGGCCCGCGTAGTCGGCGGCGCCGCTGTCGGAGCCGAGGGCGATGATGCCGCCGGCGATCAGCCCGACCGCCCCCAGCGCCGCGAGGACGCCGCCGGTCGGCAGCAGCAACTCGGCCAGCAACAGGCCGATGGCAACCAAGGCGATGACGACGAATGCTTCCATCGTTCCGATTATCCGCTTTCCAGCGCGTAGCGCTTCACGTCCGCTTCCAGTTCGGTGTCCTCCGAGTAGGGGCCCTGCTTGAGGTAGACGAGCTCGCCCTTGGCGTCGTAGAAGGCGGTGTTGGGGAGGCCGAAGGAGGCGTCGAGCGAGTCGGCGATGTCTTTGTCGGGGTCGCTGTAGCTGGGATAGGGGACCGGCTCCTCGGCGAGGAACCGGCCGGCTTCCTCGCTCGAGTCTTCGGAGTCGACGCCGAGGAAGGCGACTCGCTTGCCGTAGCGGGCGGAGAGCTTCTGCAGGGTCGGGAACTCGAAGCGGCAGGGCCCGCACCAGGAGGCCCAGACGTTGACGACGACCGGGTAGCCGCGCAGCGCCGCGATCCGCTTCTCGTAGGCGTCGGTGCCGCCGGGGAGCAGCTCGTTCGCCTGCTCGTGCAGGGCGGCCAGCGGCGCCGGTGCGCCGGCCAGCGCCTTCGCGTAGTCGGGCGGTGGCGCGCCACCGCCGTCGTCCTGGGAGGAGCCGCAGCCGCTTGCGAGGAAGGCGACGAGGACGATTGCGAGCAGCGATATGGAGAACGTTTGTCGCGTGGTCATCCGCGTGGTGATTACAATACGTACGTTGGGTCCGCCGGTATGCGGACCGCCTGAGATCGCTTGGGGGAGGGAGTTCCGACCCCTGGCAGCCTCGTTCATCTGCCCCGGCCGCCATTTCCTGTCCGGCGGGGGGCGAACCCAGAAGCCTTTCTATGGCCAAGACCAGCGACGTTGCCGCTTCCGCGGCAGTTCCATCAAGCGCCGATATCGAGCGCGCGGCTGAGTTCGCCCGCGAGCCCTTCCTGCTCGACGGCGAGGGGCCGGAGGCGCTTGCCCCGGGCACGGCCCGCCGTCACGCGCTCGACGCCGCCCTGGCCGAGATCGAAGCCGGCGCCGAGCACCCCTCGATCGAGTGGCGCCGAGACTTCTCCCTGCTGCTCGGCCTCGAGCGCTTCCTCGCCGAGGAGCCGCCGAAGCTGCGCGACGGCGCCGAACTGAACCCGCACCAGGTGGACGCCCTCTCGGGGACCCTGGCCGAGCTGATGACCGAGCAGCAGGAGGGCTCGGAGGTGGCGCCGAGCGACGGCGCCGGGGCGGCGGACGACGCCGCGGCTGACGGGGCCGAGAGGGGAGAGCCCGAGGAGGCGCCCGCCGCCGACGGCGCCGTCGAGCTCGACGGCGACGAGGAGCTGGTCGAGGACGAGGAGCTCGCCCCCGACGAGGAGCCGCAGGACTGGGAGGAAGCGCCCGACACCGAGGAAGAGGAGGTCGTCGAGGAGGCCCCGGAGGACCCCGGAGCCGCCCGCCGCTTCTGGTTCGAGCACGCGACCGGCGCCGGCAAGACCGTCGCCGCGGTCGGCTTCATCGAGGCGACCCGGACCGGCGGGGTGCTGATCCTCACCCACCGCCGCAACCTGGTCGACCAGTTCATCGGCGAGATCTCCGACCGCGGCTACAAGGAGCGGCTGCGTCCGCCGCTGCTCGACGGCCGCGACGACCCCGACGGCCCGGTCACGGTCGAGACCTACCAGTGGTTCGTCCGCAACCACAAGAAAGTCTCCGACGCCTACTCGGTGGTGATCTGCGACGAGGCGCACACCGCGCTGGGCGAGAAAACCAGCGCCTGCATCCGCGAGTGGCCCGGCCCCGTCTTCATCGGGATGACCGCGACCGGGGCGCTGATCGCCCGCCACGTCGCCGACCTCTTCCCGACCCAGACCTCGCGCTTCGACCTCGCCCAGGCGGCCCGCCGCGGCGTCATCGCGCCGCTGCGCTGCCTGCGGATCCCGCCCGGCCCGGGGGTGCGGACGATCGCCAAGGTGCCGCTCCGCAAAGGCGAGGTCGACCAGGACTTCGACCAGGAGGAGCTGGCCGCCCTGCTCGACCAGGAGCCCTTCAACGTCGCCATCGCCGACCTCTACAAGACCCGCTTCCGCAAGGTCCCAGGCGTTCTCTACACGGCCGGCGTCCAGCACGCCAAGAACGTCGCGAAAGCGTTCCGCGCCGCCGGGATCAACGCCCAGGCGGTCTCCGGGGAGACCCCGAAGCGCGAGCTGGCCGAGATCCTCGCCGGCTTCGAACGCGGCGATGTCGACGTGCTCTGCAACGCGATGCTGCTGGCCGAGGGATGGAACTCGCCGCGGGCGACGATCTGCATGCACCTGGCCCCGACCGCGTCGCGGCGGATCTACCAGCAGCGGGTCGGCCGCGTCACCCGGCGGGCGCCGGGCAAGGAGGCCGGCCTGGTGATCGACTTCGTGCACCCGGCGACCACCCACGACGAGTCGATCGTCACCCTGCACAGCCTGCTCGACCGCGACGTCTACCGCGGCGGCGCGATCGTGGTCGGGCCGGTGCGGCGCGGCCGCGGCCGCAAGGTCCGGGTCGAGCGCCGGATCGTCCCCGTCTCCGACGTCGAGGAGAAGCGGATGGAGATCCTGGAACGGGAGATCTGGCGGATCGCCGTCGAGAACCTCGACTACCCCGAGCAGCACGCCTGGGCGGCGCTGGCCGGGGCCCGGGTCAACACCCAGGGCTGGCGGCGGGCGCGGGCGATGCTGCAGAACGACCGCACCAAGGAGCTGCGCCGCCGTTTCCTGCTCACCTGCGTGCAGCGCAACCGCAACGCGCAGCTGCGCCTCAAAGCGCTCGGCGAGATCGCCGAGCTTGGCGACCCCGAGGCCTTCGACGACGCGATCGACATCGTCGGCACCTGGAGTCGCGAGGACAAACGGGCCGGGACGAAGGCGCTGCTGCAGGCGCTGGTCGACCGCCGGATCGGCCGCCGCGACCAGGCCCAGGCCTGGGTCTGGCGCCTCGCCTCCTACACCCGCGAGCTGCACGAGGAGTACGCGGTGCAGCGCTGGCCGGAGACCAAGCGCCTGCTCGGCCTGCTCGTCAACTCCTCCGGTCGGGCGCACGGGCGCAACGCCCGTCGGCTCGTCCACGCCTCGCGCAAACAGGACCGCCGCCTCGCGGTCTCGCTGCTGGCCGCCTCGGTTGCGCACACGCCCGAGGGCGAGGAGGTGCTGCGCGGGGCGCGGATGCGGCTGGCCCGGAAACCCTCGGCCGTCGCCCGCGAGCTGCTGCGCAACTTCCCCAAAGGCGGCAAGCGGCGCCGCAAACGCAGCGGCAAGCGGCGCAAGAAAGAGGGCGCGAACGGCTCAGAGCCGCAGATGGACCTCACCGGCACCGAGAACGACGCGCTCGCCGCCGGCGGTGACGACGACGAGGTAGCCCCGGTCGTCGACGCCGTCAGCGACTCCTGAGCCGTCCTCCCAGGCGATTTCGCGGCCCTTCAGGACGTCGCGGGCGCGCCACTCGGCGAGCACTTCGGTGGGGTCCGCCTCGACCCACGCGGCGAGGTGGGCGCTCAAGACTTCGGCTGCGTGAAGGGAGCCCCGGGGGAGTCCCGCCGTCGCAACAGCGGGGAGGCTCCGTCGGGACTCCCCCGGGGCTCCCTCGACGGGGGCGAATAGCGAGACCGCGGTTTCACGGAGGTCGGGGGGGAACTGCTCGCGAGTGATCGTGAGGTTTAGGCCGATGCCGATTACCGCCCAGCCGTCTTGGGGGCGGGCCTCGATTAGGACGCCGGCGAGCTTGCGGCCGTCGAGGTGGACGTCGTTGGGCCACTTGACGCCGCATTTGGCGCCGGGTGCCAGGGTCTCGGCGGCGGCGCAGACGGCGAGCGGGACGGCGAGGGGGAGCATCGCGTGGTGCTCCTCGAGGGGGCGCAGAATCGCTGAGTAGAGGAGGGCGCCGTTGGGCGGGGCGGCCCAGGTGCGGCCCTGGCGTCCCCGTCCCTCGCTCTGCTCGCCGGCGGTGACGACGGTGCCGTGCGGAGCCCCGGCGGCGGCGAGCTCGCGGGCGCGGGTATTGGTCGAGTCGGTGCGGGCGAAGTGGCGGTGCGGGTGGCCGAAGCTCACGCGGTCCACTTCCCCTTGTTGTTTGTATCCCAGAGGGCTACAAGCGACAGGGGGAACGCGGCCATGGTCACCTCGCGGCGTCCGCGAGGAGGGCGGCGAGCAGGCCGTCTACGTCGTGGCGCTCGGCTTCGACGTCGACGTTGAGGCCGGCGGCGCGGACGGCGTCGCTGGTGACCGGGCCGATCGAGGCGATGCGGGCGTTGGCGGGGAAGCGGTCGCCGAGCGCGTCGGTGAGGTTGCGGACGGTCGAGGAGGAGGTGAAGGTGACGTAGTCGGCGGCCTGCGCCGCCTCGATGGCCTCCTCGTCGGGGGTCTCGCGGACGGTTTCGTAGAGGGCGACGACGTCGACCTCGGCGCCGCGCTCGCGGAGGGCGTCGGGGAGGATGTCGCGGGCCTCGGCGGCGCGGGCGACGAGGACGCGCCTGCCCTCGACCTCGATGCCGGCGAGCGCCTCGACCAGGGCCTCGGCGACGAAGCGCTCGGGGACGACGTCGGCCGCGATGCCGTGGGCGGCGAGAGCGCGGGCGGTTCCGGGGCCGATCGCGGCGACGGTGGCGCCGGCGAGCGCGCGGGCGTCGCGGGCTCGGGGGTCGCCGCCAGACCCGCTCGCGGCGGCGGTGGCCGCGCCGTTCGAACCGCCGCCCTCGTTTGGTCCGGCTCCGCCACCGGCCAACGCCTCGAACAACAGATCCGCTCCGTACGCGCTCGTCACGCAGACGAGCGCGTACGCGCCGATCCGCTCGACGGCCAGCCGCACTTCCGCGCTGTCGAGCCGCGGCTCGACCCGGATCGCCGGCAGCTCCACGACCTCGGCGCCGAGCTCGCGGAGGGTCGCGGCGAGGCCGCTGGACTGGGCGCGGGCGCGGGTGACGACGACGCGGCGGCCGTGCAGGGGGCGGCGCTCGAGCCAGGCGAGGGCATCGCGGCGGGCGGCCACGGCGCCGACGACGACCAGGGCCGGGGCTCGCACCTGCTCGCGCGCGACCGCCTCGGCGAGAGTCCCCAGGGTCGCCTCGACCGTGCGCTGCCCGGGCCAGGTGCCGCGTTCGATGGCAGCCGCCGGCTCGTCGGCGTCGCGGCCAGCGGCGACCAAAGCCGCCGCGTTCTCGGCCAGGCGCTTGACGCCCATGTAGAAGACGAGCGTGCCGGGGAAGCGCGCCAGGGCCTCCCAATCGATCGCGGTCTCGGCCTTCTCGGGGTCCTCGTGGCCGGTCACGAAGGCGACCGCTGAGGCCTCGTCGCGGTGGGTGACGGGAATGCCGGCGTAGGCGCTGGCGGCGACGCCGGCGGTGACGCCGGGCACGACCTCGAACCCGACCCCGGCCGCCCGCAGCGCTTCGCCCTCCTCGCCGCCGCGGCCGAACACGAACGGGTCGCCGCCCTTGAGCCGGACGACGCTCTTGCCGGCTTGGGCCGCCTCGACCAGCCGCGCGCCGATCTCCTCCTGCGGCACCGAGGGCATCCCCGGCTGCTTGCCGACGTAGACCAGCTCGGCGTCGTCGCGGGCGCCGTCGAGGGCGCCCGGCGGGATCAGCCGGTCGTAGTAGATCGCGTCGGCGGCGGCGATCAACGCCAGCGATCTGGCGGTCATCAGGCCCGGGTCGCCCGGCCCGGCACCGACGAGATAGACGATTCCAGCTCGCGCGCTCATGCCAGCTCCTCCGCGCGGTCGAGGATCTCGCGGGCGCCGGCGTTGAGCAGGCGCTCGGCGAGCAGGGCGCCGGCGGCGGCGGGCTGTTTGGCGTCGCCCTCGACGCGGTCGCGCAGCCACTCGGTGCCGTCGGGGAGGCCGACGAAGGCGTCGATTCGCAGGGACTCGCCGTCGATCCGGGCGTGGACGCCGATCGGGGTCGCGCAGGTGGCGTCGAGCAGGGTGACGGCGGCGCGCTCGGCGGTCAGCTCGCGGACCGCGTCGGCGTCGGCGGCGCGGGCGCAGCGCTCGGTCGCCTCGGCGTCGCCGTGGCGGACCTGCAGGGCCAGCGCTCCCTGGCCGGCGGCCGGGACCATCGTCTCGGCCGGCAGCGCGAAGCCGATCTCGCCCTCGCGGCCGAGCCGGCGCAGGCCGGCGGCTGCCAGCACGATCGCGTCGAGCTCGCCCTCGGCCAGCTTGCGCAGCCGCGTGTCGACGTTGCCGTGCAGCTCCTCGACCCGCAGGTCGGGCCGGGCGGCGAGCAGCTGCGCGCGCCGGCGCAGGCTGGCGGTCCCGACCCGGGCGCCCTCGGGCACCGCGTCGAGCGAGTCGCCAACGCCGATCCAGACGTCGAGCGGATCCTCCCGCCGCGGCACCACGGCGATCTCCAGCCCCTCGGCCATCTCCCCGGGCAGGTCCTTGGCGGAGTGGACCCCGACGTCCGCGCCCCCGTCGAGCAGCACCCGCTCGACCCCTCGCACGAACCGCGACTTGTCCCCGGGCTCCCCATCGGACGACGCTTCCACCAGCTCGGCGCCGCCGAGGAGCTCGGCCACCTGCCCCGCCTGGGCAAGAGCGAGAGTGCTACCCCGCGTCGCAACCCGGAGCGATCCCGGTAGGGGTGGAGCGTCTTGTACTTTTTCGCGGCCTGCCATTGTCGGTAGCCGAGACGCGGCTCGAAAAAGTTAAGCGGAACCCCTACCGGGATCGCTCCTGCGCAACTCGGTGACAGTCCCTTCTTCCCCGGTCTCGAGCCCCAGCTCCACGTCGAGCCCGAACAGCTCGCGCAGAGCGCTGATGAAGAAGTAGGCCTCGCCGGAGCAGGCCGAGCGGCGGATCCGCAGGGTCGGGTCGTGGAGGATGCGCGAGGCGATCGCCCCGGCCATCTTCTCGACCCGCTCGCGGTCGGCCGCGGTGAGGCTCTCCCAGCGGCCCTCGTTCTCGGCCAGCACCCGCCGCACGACCTCGTCGCCGTGCTCGCGCAGGGCGCTTATCGTCGGCACCACCTCCTGCAGCCCGAGCCAGCGCTCGAAGCGATCGAGCTCGGCCTCGAGGATCCGCTCCGCCCGCTTCGCCTCGGCCTCGCGGCCGCTGGCGTTGCGTTCGACGATCTGCTGGACGTCGTCGATGTCGTGGACGCTGACCCCGGCGATCTCGCGGCAGCTCGGGTCGATGTCGCGCGGCACGGCGATGTCGATCGCCAGCAGCGGCCGCTCGGCGCGCTCGGCCATCACCTGGGCCAGCTCGTCGCGCTCGATGACGTGGTGGGGGGAGTTGGTCGCGGTGACGACGATGTCGGTCTCGGCGAGCTGCTCGGGCAGCGCCTCGAAGCGGACGGCGCCGCCGCCGAAGCGTTCCGCCAGCCCGATCGCGCGGTCGTAGTGGCGGTTGGCGACGAAGACGGTGCGGACGCCACGGGCGACCAGGGCCTTGGCGAGCAGCTCGGCGGTCTCGCCGGCGCCGACGATCAGGACCCGGCGCTCGGAGAGGTCGCCGAGGTCGCGGCGGGCCAGCTCGACGGCGACCGACGGGATCGAGACGCCCTTCTCCCCGACCGCGGTCTCCTCGCGGGCGCGACCGGCGGCGCTGAGGGCGCCGCGGAAGAGGCGGTTGAGGACCGGCCCGGTGGCGCCCTCGACCATCGAGAGCTCGTAGGCGCGTTTGACCTGTCCCTGGATCTCGGCCTCGCCGACGATCATCGAGTCGAGCCCGGCGGTGACGCGCATCAGGTGCCGGGCAGCCTCTTCGGCGCGCAGCGAGTAGAGGTGGCCGAGCAGCTCGGTGGGGCGGGTCTCGGCCTGGCGGGTGAGGATCCCGAGCGCCGTCGACTCGGCCTCGACCGGGTCGGAGACGACCAGGTAGAGCTCGGTCCGGTTGCAGGTCGAGATCGCCGCGGCCTCGTGGATGCCGGCGGCCGCGGTCAGCTCCTGCAGGGCGCCGACGGCGCGGCCCTCGGTCAGGGAGAGGCGCTCGCGCAGGTCGAGCGGCGCCGTCTTGTGGGAGACGCCGAGCGCGAGCAGCTCCGACATCAGGCGCTCACCTCGTCGCGCTCCTCCTCGCGCTTGCGCTGCTCCGCGAAGCTGGCGAGTTCACGCATTTCCCGCTCGATCCGCTGCAGTTTCGCGGCCATGATCCCGACGTAGATCACCAGCAGCAGCACGAAGACGATGTAGGCGCCGGCGACGTACTTGCCGGACTCGTCGAGCGGCAGGGCGGGCGCGGCGGCCAGCAGGTCGAACACCTCAGCTCACCTCCGGGGCGATCCGCGAGGAGGCGCCGGGGGCCGGCGCGTCGAGGGCGCGGCGCAGGCGCTTGACCTGGCCTGAGGCGCTCTTCGCGGTCAGCTCGAACTTGACCAGGGTCACCCAGAGCAGCCCGAAGGCGACCAGGTTGCAGAGGAAGACGAGCATCATCTCTCCCGGCAGGCCGCCGTTGGCGGTCGCGAAGGTGCGCGGGTGGACGAGGCTCTCCGCCATCCGCACCGCCATGAAGTTGAGCGGCACGAAGGCGCCGGCCGTGATCGCGAAGACCGAGGCGTAGCGGGCCTGGCGGTCGCGGTCCTCGATCGCGTAGCGGAACGGGTAGTAGGTCGCGTACATCAGGAAGACGATCAGGAAGCTGACCAGGGTCGGCTCGTCCCAGACCCACCAGTGGCCCCAGGAGCCCTTCGCCCAGATCGAGCCGGTGATGAGGACGGCGACGCCGAAGATCACCGACATGTGGATCGCGACGTACGAATACGCGTCCCACTTGGAGTTGCCGCTGCGCAGGTGGGCGATCGCGAAGATGCCGCCGACCACGAACCCGACCAGGGCCACGATCGCCAGCGGCACGTGCAGGTAGAAGATCTTCTGGATGAAGCCCTGGTCGGCGTCGAGCGGCGCGTAGAAGAAGACCAGGGAAAGCGACACGGCGAGCATCGCCACGGTGGCGATCGAGAGTGGTCTCAGTCCTTTGCCGTACATGCCTCGGGTGTGGGGAAGGGGAGGCCGGCTGCTCAGTCCTCGAGGAGGAAGTCGAACACGGCGTAGCCGACCAGGACGAAGATCAGATCGTATAGGCCGAGGACTCCAAGCCAGGTCCCGAAGCGGTCGTAGGCGGGGCCGCCCGCGGCCAGCAGGGGGTCGGTGGCACCGGTGGCGGCGATCATCAGCGGCACCACCAGGGGCAGCAGGACGAGCGGGACCAGCAGGTCGCGGGCGCGCGAGTTGACCGCCATCGAGGAGATCAGGGTGCCGGTGGCGGCGAGGCCGAGGTCGGCCAGCAGCAGGACCGCGAGCAGGGGCGGTAGCGCCGCCGCGGAGCCGAGGAAGAAGAAGGCGAAGATCGGCACCGTGACGAGCTCCAGGGCGAGCAGGTAGACGAGCAGCGCCGTCGCCTTGGCGGCGAACAGGGCGCTGCGGTCGATCGGGGCGAGCCGGATCGCGTCGAAGCCGCCCTCCTCGCGCTCGGCGACGAAAAGGCGGTTGATGCCGAGCACGGCGGCGAACAGCAGCGTCGCCCAGAGGACCCCGGCGGCGAGGCTGCCGGAGAGGCTGGTGCGGTCGAGCCCGAAGCGGAAGATCACGAAGGTGGTGACGGCGAACAGCGCCATCGCCGGCAGCGACTGCAGGGTGCGCAGCTCCGCCCGCAGGTCCTTGGCGAGGATCGCCGCGAAGGCGTGGCGGGTCGGGGTCACGAGACCGCCGCCCTCTCGCCGATGCCGAGGCGCAGCACCTGGTCGGCCTCGGGGAGGAAGCGCTCCGGGTCGTGGGTGACGATCACGCGGGTGCGGCCGGCGCCGGGGCCGATCAGGCCGCGCGCCACCTCGCGGCCCTCGACGTCGAGGTTGGAGTCGGGCTCGTCGAGCAGCAGCAGCTCCGGCTCGTGCAGCACGCAGCGGCAGATCGAGAGCCGCTGCCGCATCCCCGCCGAGAGCTCGACGATCCGCTCGTCGGCGCGCCGCTCCATCCCCACCGCGGCCAGCAGCTCGGCGATCCGGGCCTCGGCCCGCTCGCCGCGGATCCCGTGCAGGCGCGCCTGGAAGCGGAGGTTCTCGCGGCCGCTGAGGTCGCGGTACATGAGCGGCTCGTGGCCCAGGTAGCCGATCCGCCCGCGCAGCTTCCAGGCCTCGCGCGGCAGCGCGCAGCCGAGCACCACCGCCTCGCCGCCGCTCGGCCGCAGCAGCGTCGCCAGGATCCGCAGCAGGGTCGTCTTGCCGGCCCCGTTCGGCCCCAGCACGACTAGGGACTCGCCGCTCGCCAGCTCCAAGGCGACTCCGTCGAGGGCAGGCCGGTCGCCGTAGTCGCGCCGCAGCCCGGCAAGGCGGATCGCCGGGCCGCCGGCTCGGCCCGGGTCGCTTGAGGTGGGGGCGGTCACGGGGAGGATTGTGACCGCCGCGCCGCCGCCAGCGAGTTTCTCACCCGGTCGCCGGGTGCCCCCGCCCGCTTACGCGACGCGGTGAGCGTGGGCCATGCGGTGCGCCTTGCGCGGCTTTGGCCCCAGCCTGAGATCGACCTTGCTGCCGGCCGGCAGCGACTTCCGCGCTGGGGGATTCGACGACTTGACGACAAGCGGGCGCCGCCTTGCCTTCCTCGCCTTCGGCCTCCTCACCTTGCCGACCGTGCACCCCGTCGCCCTGATCTTCTTCCTCGCAACCTTCAGCTTCTTGCCGACGAGCTTCGGGACGATGCAGACGGGTTCGGGCCCGGCCGGCTTCACGCGCGTGTAGGAGATCGGCGCCGAACAGGCCGAAGTGTTGCCGGACACATCGGTGGCGGTCGCCGAGAAGGAGGCGGTGACGCCCTCGGCGACTCCGACGCGGATGCCGGGCGACGCGAGCTCGGTTGCGCCGCTGGTGGCGAGCGGCGTGCCCGAGCAGCCCGGGCCCGAGTAGAGCCGCACCGTCGAATCCGCCTCGGCCTCGCCGCGGATCCGCGGCGAGTCGCTCGCGTTGGGCGAGGCCGGGCTGGTTCCCAGCAGCCGCGGCGCCGCCGGCGCCGTCAGGTCCGCGATCGAGATCGTCGCTGCCCGCGTGCTCGCGTTGCCGCTGCCGTCGACCGCGCTGACCGTCACCGGGTATTTCCCCGGCGCGGCGTAGGTATGGGAGACCGCGTCGCCGCTGGCCTGGCCGCCGTCGCCGAAGGACCAGCTCGTGATGCCGAGCGGAAAGACGTCGAAGGGGGAAACCGAAAAGGAGACAGGCTGCCCCGCGATCCCCGTTGCGGGAATCCGCAAGTCGTCCAGCCGGGGCCCCGAGAAGTCGTAGCCCGAGCCCCGGAGGAAGTATTCGTCGCTCGCCGCTTCCCGGCCCCAGATGGCGATCGCGTTGCCTTCGGCATCGAACCCAAGCTGCGGCAGCCCGGAGTTTTCACCTGGGGTAGATATCTCCTCGGGCGCTGACCAACTGGCACCGTCCGGGGGACGCACCGCCGCCTGAACTTCGTGGCTCATGGCATTGGGACTGCGCGTCCAGGTGGCGACGACACCCGCCGCGGCATTGGCGTCCAGATCGTAGGACTGAAAGGTTGTGGCTTCGTCTGAGAGATCGTCGGGAGCCGACCAATCGCCGCCCGGCGGGCGCATGGCTACCTGCAGGACCCGTTCATTGGGTGGACCAGTGGGCCAGAGCGCGAACGAGTTCCCGCTTGAATCGACTGCAAGCGCCGGTTCGCCTCCCGTCGCCGAGATCTCTTTTGGCTCCGACCAACCCCCACCGGCGGGGCGTGTCACCGCCTGAAGGGCATTGCTCCCGACTGTCCAGGCGGCCACCGCGTCGCCCGCCTCGTTTATCGCAAGCCGGGGAGGCTGGGCATTTTCGCCTGGATTGGAGAGAGGCTGGGGTGCCGACCAGTTATCGCTCGCCGTGCGCACCGCGGCTCTGATTTCGTTTTCGCCGGGATCAGACAGCTGCCAAACAGCGGTTGCGGTGCCGGCGGCGTCGATCGCAATGCTTGGGGAGCCTGCATCTTCGCCCGTGACTGAGAGATCATCGGGCGCGAGCCAGTCTCCGCCCGCCGGTCGTTCCGCTGCCTGGGCCACAACGTCCCCTCCTGCTACGGAAAGTATCCAGACGACGACCGCGTCGCCGGCGCCGTTCATGGCGAGTTGTGGCGATTGCCCCCCTCCCGCGAAGAGGTCTTCGGGAGCCGACCATTCGCCGCCGGCTGGCCGTGCCGCCGTACGGATCACGTAGGCAAAATCGTAGGCGCGCCACACGGCGACGGCGTTGCCCGCGTCGTCAAGGCCGATATGGACGCTTGACAGCTCTTCTTCACCGGGATCGGAGATGACCTCCGGGCCCGACAATTCGACGCCGGCGCTGCGTTCGATCACTTCGACGACCGTCTCGCTGCCGGTGTTCCGCGGCCAGATCGCCACAGCGTCTCCGCCCGCGTTGACCGCTATCTCAGGAAACGTGATCGACGTCGTGGGACCGGCGATGTCGGTGGGCGCCAGCCAAGTCGGCGTCGCAAGCGCGCTTGCCGTCAGCGCCAACCAGGCGCACGCGGTGGCTAGGCCGAGCTTCCCGAGCACCGCTACACCGTATCATCCAATCCGCGGATGGTGAAAACGCCTAAGGGAAACGCGAGGGAACGGCCGCGACTGACGTCCGCCGCGATCGTCGCCGCCGCGATGCGCCTGGCCGACGCCGAGGGCCTGGAGGCGGTCTCGATCAGGCGGGTCGCGGCCGAGCTCGAGGCGCGGGCGATGAGCCTCTACGACCACTTCGAGAGCAAGCAGGACCTGCTCGTGTCGATGGTCGACGAGGGGGTCGGCGAGATGCTGACCTCCGAGCCCCCGCCAGAGGACTGGCGCGAGGCGATCGCGGTCTCGGCGCGGAGGATGTACGCGGCCTACGCCAGCCACCCCTGGATGCTCTTCGTCCACGCCGAACGAGCCCGCCCGGGGCCGAACGGGGTCAGGCTCGCCAAGCAGGTGGCGCGAGCGCTGGCGACGCTGCCGCTGGAGCACGAGGACGTCTGGCAGCTGCAGGGGATTGTCAACGACTACGTGATCGGCTACGCGTTCCGAGCTGCCGGGACCGTGAATCCGGAGGACATGGAAGCGGCGATCGCCGCCGCCGACCTGGCCGAGCTCCCCGAGCTCGCCGCGCTCCCCGACAGCCTTCGCACGCGCTCCTCGATCGAGCGCTTCGAGCTGGGCCTGAGAGTCGTGCTCGACGGCCTCGAGCGGCACTTCCTCGGCCGCTGACGCGGCGGCGGGCGTTGTCGGCCTCTCGGGCAGGAGATCGTCTGCCGTGCCATAAATGGAGGTGCAGAGTGCGTCGGGGTCGGCGTGTGGAATCAATCCAGGAGGAGCGAATGAGGAAGCGGAGTTGGGTTGCGGTCGCGGCGGCTCTCGGCGCCACGCTGGCGATCGGCGCCCCGGCGGCGATCTCGGCCGGGCCGGGCCAGACGGTCAACGTTAAATCGACGGTGACGCTCGGCGCCAGCGGCTACCAGGGCAAGGTCACGGCGACCAACTCGAATTGCGTCGGCGAACGGACCGTCGTCCTCAAGCAGAAGGGCAACGGCGTGCTCAGCCGGGTCGAGTCGAACGCCAAGGGCAGCTGGAAGGCCGACCTCGAAGACCTCAACGCCAACATCGAGATCCCGGCGATGGTCTACGCGGAAGTCAAGCCCTCCACCCAGGCCACCGCCGGGCCGATCTACAAGTGCGCCCCCGCCGTCTCCAGGACGGTCGAAATCGCCGGCGGCTGATCGGCCGCGTTTAGCCGCGGCGCTTGCGCAGGGTGCGCTGGCCCACCTTCAACAGTGAGCCAGCCCCCTGCCGCAGCGCCTCGGTGCGGTCCGCGCCTTTGCCGTAGAGCGCTTTCGCCGAGGTCCGCACCGCTTCGCCGAGGGTCCGGTCGTAGGGGTGCCACCAGAAGTCGCGGGTCAGGCCGGGCTCCCAGGCGTTCATCTTGATGTTCACGCACTCGTAGAAGCCGAATTTGGAGTGCGAGCGGCCGAGGCCCGAGTCCTTGACGCCGCCCCAGGCGCACTGGCAGGCGCCGTGGCTGAAGGAGTGGTCGTTGATCCAGACCATCCCGGACTCGACCCGGCGGGCGATCCGCTCGCCCTTCTGGCGGTCCTTGGTCCAGACCGAGGCGCCGAGGCCGAACTCGGAGTCGTTGGCCAGCTCGATCGCCTCCTGCTCTGAGTCGACGACGACGATCGGCAGCACCGGGCCGAAGATCTCCTCGCGCATGATCCGGGTCTCGTGGGTGACCCCGGTCAGCACCGTCGGGGCGATGAACTTGCCGGGCAGGCCGGGAACGTCGACCGGGCCGCCGCAGAGCTTTTCGGCGCCGGTGGCGACCGCGTCCTCGATCAGCTCGACGACGATCTCGTACTGGCCGTCGGAGGTCATCGGGCCGATTTCGGTCTCCCACTCGAGCGGGTCGCCGAGCCGCATCTTCGCGGCCTCGCGGGCGACGCCGGCGACGAACCGGTCGGCGACCTCGCGCACGACGTAGACGCGCTCGATCCCCGAGCAGGTCTGGCCGGCGTTGGCGAAGCCGCCCCAGACGGCGCCGGCGACGGCGTTGTCGAGGTCGGCGTCGGCGCAGACGATCATCGGGTCCTTGCCGCCCAGCTCCAGCACCGAGCCCTTCAGGTTGGAGGCGCAGACTTCGCCGACCTTGCGACCGACGTCGACCGAACCGGTGAAGAAGACCTTGCCGACCGTGGAGCGCGCCAGCGCGTCGCCGACGGCGCCGCCGCCGTGGACGACCCGGACCAGGCCCTCCGGCAGACCGGCCTTCTCGAAGACCTCGGCGATCCGCTCGCCCAGCAGCGGGGTCAGGCTGGCCGGCTTCAGCACCACGCCGTTGCCCGC
>CBIHMQ010000022.1:0-15957 GCA_966211075.1 uncultured bacterium | reverse complement strand
GTGGGCGTCGCGGCGGCGGGGGACGGCCGGATCTGGGTGGTGTGGACGCGGGGCTTCGGCGATCCCGACGTCCTCGCCCGGCGCTCGAACAAAAGCGTCACCCGGTTCGGCGCGACCGTGAACGTCGGCCATCCGCGCGGCGCGCTGCAGGCCTACGACCTCGACGCGAGCGCGGTGGGCGGCGAGCTCGATGTCCTCGCCAACTTCAACCTCGGCAGCACCTCGGTCGTGGCGACCTCCTACCGGCGGCTGCGGCCCGGTTTGACGCTGCGAGCCAGCCCGAGCAGGCTGCGCCGCGGTGAGCCGACCACCGTGCGCTTCACGGTCCTCGACGCGGGCGAAGCCGTGCGCGGCGCGAGGGTGAGGGCTCAGGGACGGTCGGCGACCACCGACGGCAACGGTCGCGTGACGCTGACCCTGAGGTCGGGCAAACCGCTGACGGCGGAAGCGACCCGCGCCGGCTACGCCGCCGCGGCGAAGTCGCTCCCGCTGGGCCGCTGAGCCCCGACGGGCGGCGGCGAACGGGGACGGCGTTCAGCGCAGGCCGTAGTGGCGGGCGGTGTCGGTGAGGAGGGTCTTCAGGAGGGCTCGGTTGAGCGGGGCGCCGAGGCCGAACGGGGGGCGCGGTTCGCCGGCGATCGTCCAGGTGAAGCGGCAGGCTTCGGCGCCGCGGGGCTCGACCAGGTAGTCCTCGACGAAGCGGCGGAACAGGGGCGCGCTGGCCTGCTCGACCACGAAGGTGTGGCGGCGGCCCTCCTCCCAGCGGAAGAAGCGCTCTTTGAAGAGGTTGAGGCCGCCGAGGGCGACAACGGTGCGGGTCGTGCCGACGCCGAACGGCCGCGGCGAGGTCCAGGTGACGTCCTGGAGGATCCGGCACCAGAGCAGCGGGTGCTCGGCGGTCAGCTCGGCCCAGACGTCGGCGGCGGGACGGGGGACGTCGAAGTGGCCGACCAGGCGCAGCGGCGCCGTGTCGAGGAAGGACTCCTCGACGGGCTCGCAGGTGAACCAGGGGCGCGCCATGAGCCGCGAGCCTAGCCGGCCGGCGGGCGCGCCGCCGCGGCTGGACGTTTGTCCACTGCGCTTTGCAGGGATTTCGACCGATGAGGGCCGGGAATGGAACTGAGAAGCGTGGATCAGGGCGCGTCCAGCGAGCGCCCCGCCGGCCAGCCGGAACAGATCGAACGGCGGGTCGAACGGGCCGTCTTCGAAACCGACCGGCAGATCGTCGTCGGCGACGTGACGCTGCCGCCGGAGGGGTACCAGAGCCGCTTCTCGGACTCGCTCAACCGACCCGACCTCGAGTTCGTGCCGCTGACCAACGTCGAGATCACCTCGCTGATCGACGGCAAGGTCAGCGAGCGGCCCTTCGTCGTCCTTTCCAAGCGCCACGTGAGGATCTCCTACCCCCTCGCGTAGCGCTCCTTGCGGCCGCCGGCGTAGGCGCCGAGGTCGACCAGGAAGGCGAGGATGACGATGAACCACTCGAAGCCGGTGACTTTGTCGGTGCTGGCCGCCCACATCGCCGCGTAGGCGAGCGTCGTCCAGGGCAGCAGGAAGAAGCCGAGGAAGGGCACGAACCAGCTGTCGAAGGCGCGACTGAGCAGATCGGTGAAGAGGAAGAGGACGAACAGCGCCAGTCGCGGCGAGATCAGCGCGAAGAGAGCGACGAGGCAACCCACGGAAGGCACCGTACCCGTTCGTCCCGTCGCCAAGCCGAATCTCCGGACCCGCTGGACGGCTCCCGTACCTTTGGAGAGAGGAGGAACGACATGAACGGACTCGGAAAGCTGATGACGATGCTGAACCCTGAGAAGACCAAGAAGGTGTCGCCGGAGGAGGCGCTGCCCGGGCGCGGCGAGCCGGCCTTTGCGGTGCCGGAGACGCACGCGGTGCTCGGCACGCCGCTGAAGCCGCCCTTCCCGGAGGGGATCGAGACAGCGTACTTCGCGCTCGGTTGCTTCTGGGGCGCGGAGCGGCTGTTCTGGGGGATCGACGGCGTCTACACGACCGCGGTCGGCTACCAGAACGGGACCACCCCGAACCCGACCTACGAGGAGGTCTGCTCGGGCCGGACCGGCCACGCCGAGTCGGTCCTGGTCGCCTTCGACCCCAAGGTCGTCTCCTACGCGGACCTGCTGAAGGTCTTCTTCGAGGAGCACGACCCGACCCAGGGCATGCGGCAGGGCAATGACGTCGGGACCCAGTACCGGTCCGGCATCTACTTCGCCAACGACGCACAGAAGGCGACCGCGGAGATGGCCAAGGAGGCCTACGACGCCGACCTGCGGGCGGCCGGGAAGGACCCGATCACGACCGAGATCGAGCCCGCCGGGCCCTTCTACTACGCCGAGGACTACCACCAGCAGTACCTGCACAAGGTCCCGAACGGCTACTGCGGTCTGGCCGGGACGGGCGTCTCCTGCCGGATCCCCGCCGCCGCCTCCTAGCGGCGCGCCGGTGGACCGCGGGCGCGGCGAATAGCATCCCGCGCCCGTGGCGCCCTCCTTCGGCTCTTACATAGTCGGCTGCCTGTCCCTGATCGGCTGCGTCGCCGCCCTCGGCCTCGGCGGCTACTGGCTGCGTCGCTGGCTGGTGCCCGAGTTCTCCGGCGCGCTGGCGCGGCTCGCCGACATCACGATCGCCTCGGCGCTGATGATCGTCTCGCTGCAGATCCTCGGCACGCTCAGCATCCTCACCCTCGGCTGGACCGTCCTCTTCACGGTCGCGCTGTCGCTCGGCGCGGCGTACCTGGGTTGGCGCCTGGCGCCAGCCGGCAACGGGGAAGTGGCCGCGCCGCAGGTGCAGAAAATCGCCTTCTGGATCGCCTTCGCGGTCGCCTCCTTCACGGTCGCCGAGTGGACCTTCCCGTCTCAGCTCAGCCTCGACCAGGGGATGTTCGGCGGCGACACGACCTGGTACCACATGCCGTTCTCGGCGTCGATCGCCCAGGAAGGGTCGACGATCCCGCTCGTCTACACCGACCCGCTGCGGCTCGCCGCCTGGTTCTACCCGCAGAGCCACGAGCTGGTCAGCGCCGCCGGAATCGTCCTCTTCAAGAGCGACTGGCTGGCGCCGCTGCTGAACCTCTTCTTCCTGGCGATCGCGCTGCTGGCCGCCTGGTGCGTCGGCCGCCCCTACAAAGTCGGCCCGGCGACGATGGTCGCGGCGGCGATCGTGCTGGACGCCGGGGTGATGATCGAGACCCAGCCGGGGGAGGGGCGCAACGACATCATGGGGCTGGCCTTCCTGCTCGCCTTCGTCGCCTTCCTGATCAACGGGCACCAGCGGCGGGCGCCGGCGGAGGGGGCGGTGAAGGACGCGCCCGACCGCGACGCGCCGCTGCTCGACAAGGGGCCGCTGATCATGGCCGGGATCGCCGCCGGCCTGGCCGCCTCGGTCAAGTTCACCTTCCTCGTCCCGGTGGTCGCGATAACGGTCGGGATGATCGTCTTCAGCGGCAGGGGACGGCGCTGGACGACGACCTGGGCGATGGCGGTGCCGATGCTGGTGGTCGGCAGCTACTGGTACGTGCGGGCGGCGATCAAGACCGGCGGCAACCCGATCCCGATTACCAAGTTCGGCCCGCTCAACCTGCCGACGCCGGACCAGATGCCGCTCGACCCACGGCCGCGCTTCTCGGTGGCGCACTACATAACCGAGCCGACCATCTACCGGCAGTGGTTCTTCCCGCAGCTCGACAACGCCTTCGGGCCGTTGTGGCCGCTGATCCTGATCGTCGCCGGGGCGACCGCCGCCTACCTCGTCTGGAAGTCCCGCAACCGGATCGTCCAGGTGATCGCCGCCGCGGCGCTGGCGACCGCGTTCGTCTACGTCTTCACGCCGCTCACCGCCGCCGGCCAGGACGGCACCCCGACCGGGTTCTTCACCAACACGCGTTACCTGGTGCCGGGGCTGATCCTGGCCTTGGTGCTGGTGCCGATCGCGCGGCCGCTGCGGGCGCCCGAGAAGCGGGCCTGGCAGACGCTGGTCTTCTTGACCGCGGTCTACGCGATCACGGTGCTGACGACGCCGCGCTGGTATCCCGGCTTCATCGTTGGCACGGTGGTGCTGACGCTGGCGCTGGTCTGGGCGCCGACGGCGCTGGGGATGGCGCGCAGCCGCCGCGTCGCGAGCCGGCTGACGATCGCCGTGGCGGGCGCCGCGGTGCTGCTGCTGGTGGTCGTGCTTGGGCGCGCGCAGGAGGTCCAGTACGCCAACAACCACTACACGAAATCGACCCTCTTCCTCGGCGAAGGCGGGCCGCAGAAAGCGTACGACTTCGCCCGTCTGCAGCGGAACAAGCGGATCGGCATTGTCGGCTCCAGCGAGATCATCTTCGGCCAGTACGGCTTCTACGGCGGCCACCTCGACAACCACGTCGAATACATCGGCGTGCCGGGCCCGCACGGCACCTACCGCCTGGCGACCACCTGCGAGAAGTTCATGGAGCGGATCAACGCCGGCAACTACGACTACGTGATCATGAGCCAGTACACGCAGGACTCACCGGACGCGCCGTACTGGTATCCGGTCTACGCCTGGGTGAAAAACGACCCGGCGATGAAGCTGGTCGTGGCGGAGCCCGACATCGTTCCCCAGCCCGACTACGTCTTCAAGGTCGTTGGCGAGCTGGACCCGAAGTACTGCCCCGGCGGGGGCGGCTAGACCGCGGCGAGCGCGTGCTCGCGAACGAGGCTGGCGGTGCGCCCGGGCTGCTCCCACCAGAGCATGTGGCCGACCTCGTCGAAGGTCTCGAGGCGGGCGTCGGGGATGAGCGAGGCGATCTGGCGGCCGTTGGCGACGCCGAGGACGCGGTCGACGGTGCCGTGCAGAACCAGAGTGGGGACGGTGAGCCGCGGCAGGCGCTCGCTGGTGTTGTGGGCGACGATCGCCTGCAGCTGGAAGCCGATCACCTCGCGGGGCGCGGGGAGCTTGGCGGCCATCTCGGCAAACTCGGCGTAGCTCGACTCCTCGGCGCGGAAGCCGGGGGAGAGGTTGAGCTCGTACATCGCCTGGAAGACCCGATCCTGGTCGCCGGAGGCCATCGCCTCGACCAGGCCCTGGAAGTCGGCCGGATCCATCAGCTGCGACCCGTCGCCGCCGCAGTAAGTGCAGCCGAGCGTCAGCGAGCGAAGCCGCTCGGGCTGGGCGAGAGCAAGCTCCTGGGCGATCATCCCGCCCATCGAGATCCCCATCACGTGGGCGCTCTCCAGTTCCAGCGCGTCGAGCAGACCGGCGGTATCGGCGGCCATCTCGGCGATCGAGAAGGCCTCGCTCACCCTGCCCGACAGCCCCATCCCGCGGTTATCGAAGGCGATCACCTCGAAGTGCTCTTCGAGCAGCGGCCGAAACCGCTCGCCCCAGGCGAGATGGTTGGCACTCATCCCCTGGATCAGCAGCAGCGGCTCCCCCGAGCCCCCGCGCTCGTAGTTCAACTCCAGCCCCGCGACCTCGACCGTCGGCATGGGGCGATGGTATGCGACGGTGAGCCCGCCGGTCGCGATCGCCCCGCGAGCGGCGACAATGAGGGCCGAGCCCCCGTAGCTCAGTGGACAGAGCACCGGACTTCTAATCCGATGGTCGCTGGTTCGAATCCAGCCGGGGGCGTTGAGAAAGATGCTTCCTCGGAGGTTAGGCAAGTGGCGGAGCGGTAGAGTCTCAGAATGCTGGGCGCCGGGGGGAGATCTTCCGCTTCGAGGTGGCGAATCTGGGGGCCGTTGCTCCTGTTGGTTGTCGCCTTCGTGATCTTTCCCGCCACGGCGGCGGCCTACATCTACTTTCCGAACGGCGTCAACATCGGACGGGCGCTCAACGATGGGACCGGCGTGGAACCCAAATTCATCACCAGCAACGCTTTCAACTGCGGGGTCGCCGTGGATGGCGAGCACATCTACTGGGGGGCCCTGGGCAAGGGAATCTCTCGCGCGAACCTCGACGGGACCGGCATCGAGGAAGAATTCATCCCGCTATCTCCGACCGCTGCCCCTTGTGGCGTCGCGGTCGACTCGGGCCACGTGTATTGGACCGATCGCACCGGCGCCGTGGGGATTGCCGACATCGACGGCGACAACGTCAATCCGGCCCTGATCTCGATCGGAGAACCGTGCGGGATCGCCGCCGCCGGCGACCATGTCTACTTCGCCTGGAGTAGCGGTGGCGGGTTCAGCCTCTCGCGCTTCTCACTGCCATACAGCGGACTGGAGCCGCCACTCACCGCGACGACTGGCAACTGCGGCGTGGCGGTTGACTCCCAGAACGTCTACTGGGCCAATGGCGGCCCCTCCTCGACCAACGGTTTCACGGTTCAGTTCGCCAATCGAGACCCATTCGGGGCGCCTGTGACCCTCGTCCAAACCGAAGGCGGGACGAAAAAGCCCTGGTCGGTCGCGGTACATGGCGAGTACGCCTATTACTCCTCTTACGGTGGTCCGATTGGCCGGGTGCGCGTGGACGGCAGCGCCGCGCCGCAGCCGAACTTCCTACCGCTCGGCGGATCCGTCGAGACCGTCGGCATCGCACTCGACGATCTGCCACTGCCTCCAAGTTCGTCTTCCCCTTCTTCCCCGACTCCCCCTTCTTCCCCTGCTGGGTCCGGCGCAGGTGGAAGCGCGGCGCCGGCGCTGGTGAAACCGAAGCTCATGCTCGGAACGGTGAAGACCAACGTACGTAATGGAACCGCGAAGGTGACCGCGACGGTCTCCGCGCCTGGCGTCGTCACGGTCGCTGGGAAAAAGGTCAGGCCTGCCAAGGCCTCCGCCACGCGTGCCGGGAACGTGAGTTTGACCATTCGCGCCAAGAAGTCGGCTATATCCGTTCTTCGCAAAGTCGGGCACCTGCGCGTCTCGTTTGCCGTCGCATTCGCGGCGCCCGGCACCGAACCCGTATCCGCGAGGCGAAGCGTCAAGCTCGTCCTCGCTGGCGACTAGCAAAACTTGGTCCCGAAATTGGTTCCCAACTCCATGGAACTCAGCCGAAACCTTGGACGTGATCGGCTCGATCAGGCCAGATTCGACCTCCTGGACACCTTCCGGCTGAACTTCTAATCCGACGGTCGCTGGTTCGAATCCAGCCGGGGGCGTGCGGGACGGTGCCCTGCCCGCTCGCGAAGCATCAGATCCCCAGCGTCACCTACGAGGGGAGCTCGGCCACCGTGGTCCACCGGAAGCGCGGCGCATTCGTCCTATCCCTGTTCGCCGTCGCGGTCGCGATGCTGGCGGGCGGCGCCACCGCCCCGGCGGGGACCACCGGCGCCCATATGTCCAACCACACCGGGGAGGCGCTGACGCTCCACGAAGTCCGTACGTACTCTTCAGAAGCAGGCGCTCACATTTGGGCCAGCGGAGATCCGAGCGTGATCCCGCCTCGCAAAAACCGGATACCGGCGGCACGAGGCCGGGCAACTTCGCGGCCGACTACGAACAGTTGACGCCCGAAAAGTACAAAGCCGAATGTCCCCACGAACGAACCGGGAGCGGCAATCCGCTAGAAGGCGCGACGCCGACCTCTGCCGCCCTGGTGCAGACCGAAGACAAGGGCACCGGCAGCGCCGACTTGATGCCGGGCGGTTCCGAGAGCAACACCCTGCAGGGCCTCGGAGGCCACGACCTGCTCCGCGGCGGCGCCGGCGACGACACGCTGCTCGGCGGCAGCGGCCGTGACTTCATCAAAGGCGGCCCCGGCGAGGACACGATCGCCGGCGGGCCAGGAGCTGACCGGATCGACGACAACAGCGGCCCGACCGTGGTCAGCACCGGCGCCAACACCGGACCCGGAGTCGACCGCGTCGACGTTGCCGACGGGAAGGGCGACGACACCGTCACCTGCACCACCCCGCAGACGACGGTGGTCGTCGACCCCGGCGACGAGGTCGAAGGCCAGTGCGGGCAGGTAATCCGCGAAGGTGGCTGAGCTTCAGAATTTGACTTCGTGGTCGGGGCTCAGGTACGCGGCGACCTTCGCGAAGAGCTCGCTGGCGTAGCCGACCCCGTCGTTCGAGCTCTGCGGCAGCTGGGTGGTGACGATCCCGACTGAGAGGTCCTGTGACGGTAGGTAAGCGGCGATCCCGGTGTAACCATCGATGAACGGGTTCTGGATCTGCCATCCGTTATTGACGAGGAGCCCGAGGCCGTAGTACGCGGTCGAGTTGAAGATCCCGAGCCCGGCGGTGTTGCTTGACGAGAGGCGTTCCTTATCCGACTGCCTGGAGATCAGCGCGCCCCTCGACATTTCGCGGAAGCCGCGGACGGCGTCGCCCATGGTCGAGGTGACAACCGTGCCCGCCCCGATCGACCACGACGGGCTCCAGAAGGTCGCGTCCTCGTAGATGCCGCGTTCGCCCGTGTAGGCGTGCAGGCCGGGGCCCGGGAAGGCCGGGTAGCGCGAGACCCGGGTGTGGCGGAGACCGAGCGGCCCGAGGACGCGTTCGTGCATCAGCGCGCTGACTGACTTGCCGGCCACCTTCGAGATCACCTGACTGAGGATCGCGAAGTTGGTGTGCGCGTAGTGGAAGCACGTTCCCGGTTTGCAGACGATCGGCAGCGTGAAGGCCCATTGGATGAGTTCGTTGGCCGTGAACTGGCGGAACGGATTTTCGAGCAGCAGCTGCTGGAAGGCCGCGTTCTCCTGAATGAAGTCCGGGTAACCAGAGGTGGTGCTGGCCAGCATCCGCAGGGTGACTTCATCGGCCTGGGGGAAATTGGGGCGGTACTTCGAGAGCGGATCGTCGAGCGAGAGCTTTCCTTCGTCCTGCAGTTGCAGGAGGATGTTGATCAGGTAGGGGATCGCGATCGAGCCGATCCGCCAGTACATATGTGGAGAGGCGGGCGTCCCCTTCATCGAGTTGCCGAAGCCGGCCTGGACCAGCGGCTGCTTGCCGGTGCTGACCTGCACGATCGACGCCCGCAGGCCCATCTCGGGCATCGCTTCGCGGATCATCGCTTCGATCCGCTTGCGGGCGGCGATCCGGCTGGCGCAGCCGGTCGCGACTTCGACCTGCTGCTTTGGGCAGGCGGCTGAGGCGCTGGCCTTCGAGGGGCCCGGGGCGGCGCTGGCGCTCGCGGCGAGGGTGGCAATCAGCGCCCCGCATACGAGGAGGATCGCGGCCGGGATGGGCAGGAGTCTCCTCAAGGTGCAAATCCTATCCGGTCGTCGCTCGGTTTTTACGATTCACGAGACCATCAGGGCTTTCACTGGGCGGATCCGGTTGCTTCGTCGAGACGGATCATCAGGTAGACGCTGTTTGGACTTGCGCGATAGTCGCCGAACGGCTCGCAGACGGAGAAGCCCGCGCGAAGGTATAGGGATCGGGCGGGCTCGAAGGCATCCATCGTTCCCGTCTCGAGGCTGACGCGCCGATAGCCGCGGCGGCGCGACTCGGCGAGCAGGTGATCGAGCATCGCCCGCCCGATCCCACGCCCGCTGGCGGCGTCGACCGTATGCATCGTCTTCACCTCAGCCTGCTCCTCGTCGATCTCCTTGAGGGCTCCTATGGCGAGCAGCTCGCCGTGGCAGCGAGCCGAGAAAAGCGTGATTGTCGGATTGAGCAGATCGTCGACCTCGAGGGCGTGGGCGTCTTCGGGTGGACTCGAGGCGCGGCCGAACTCCAGATGTCGCCGGATCAGCCTCGCCACATCGTCGTCCAAGGGGTCCGCGAGGCGGATTTCAGGGGGTTGCATGAGCGTGATCCATCTTCGCTGAAGGCGCGAACCGTCCGCGCTCGCTGATCCCGGCCGGGTCAGCGCCTGACGATCGCGGACCGCAGGTAGGCGGTCTCGCGGAACACGGTTCCGGACGGGACGCCGTATTCGCTCGTCGAGGGTGGGCCGAAGATCATTTCGGCCTCGGCGAGGAGCTCCGACGTGTGCGGGTCGAAGATGATCCGGCGGCCGAAACCGCGTTCGCGGACCCAGGCGAGGGCGACGCCGCGGCGGCCGGCGACGTCGGCGACGCCGCGCTCGAGTTCGATGCCGGGCAGTTCGGCAAGCGCCCGGAAGGCGGCGGTGCGCAGCGCCGGGCTGGTGATCGGTTCCTCGAGAATTTCGATCAGCCTTTCGCCCGTCACCGCGCCTCGTCGTGAACCCGCCGGCGACGGCGAGCTGCCGGGAGGGCGGCGTTCGATCGCCAGCCGCAGAGCGGCGGGTTTGGTCGGCAGCTTCGCGAGCTTGGGGACATTGGCGAAGGCGTGACGGCCTCGCCAGGATCGCGAGGCGAATTCCTTCATGGGACGACCGGCGCCGTCGCGGCGCACGTCGTGTTCGCCGGGGTCGTAGGCAAAGGGGGGCGGTGAGCCGGCGGCCTCCCAGCGTCGCTGGTCGGCGCCGGAGAGGAAGTCGACCTGGCTGAGGGTTTCGCGAACCCGCGTCTTACCATCGGGCGCCGTCCAGACCTCCTTCGCGGTGGAAACCAGGGCAGGAAGCGCGTTTGCCTCGGGGCCGAGGAGGTTCGTCGTGAAGTGCCTCGGCTTCGCCTTCGAGCCCGCCCCGGGGCCGTCCGGTTCCCAGCCCTGCAATTGGACCACCCTCGCCTTCGTGTGGAGGAGCTGCCCGGCTGACGGCGGCGCCAGGTTCCCGCTTGGGGCGCCAGTCGCGTCGCCCGCGCCCGGGGGGACCGCGATGGCGCCGATGCTGCTGGCCGGCGCCGGAACCGGCTCGCAGGGCTCGACCCCACCCTCGACGACCCGGAGCCGCGCCTGATAGCCGCCTTCGGGGTCGCCCCCATGGGGGATCGGCGATCCGGAGAGGACCACGGTCTGGCCGGGCCGAAACGATCTCGGGTCGAAGCTGACGTTCGGGAGCAGTTCGCGGGCCGCCGCCGGGGAGGGGTTGCCGCGCTTGTATGCCCGCCACCGGGCGCGGTACTGCTCGGCGCTCATGACCCCGATCGTCAGCGCCGGGGCCGGACCGCTCACGCCGAACCCCGCGAGCCTCCCACCCATTGACGTTCGCACGGACGACGGCGTCAGGCGCTGTTCGCGGCAGGTGGTTCCGGCCGGCAGCCAGTTCACCTGGGCCGGGATGCCGGCGCTCTCCAAGGCTCGTTCCAGCCCCTCGGTGTCTTCGAGGCTGTAGATCCTGATCGTCACCCCGCCGCCCTCCTGAGGTTCGACGGCGAAGGCCTTGGAGGTGTTGTCGCCGCCGGAGTTGAGGACGAGGATCGCCGCGGCTACGACCAGTGCGGCAGCGCCGGCGAAGGCGAGGCGAGCGCGGTGGCCGGGTCTTGGTCCGGTCGAACCGGGGGATGCCTCGGGGCCGGCCGCGGCCGCGTCGCGCTCGGCGACGACGGCCTTGAGCCGGTCGAGGAGCCGCTCCTCGAAATCGTTGCGGCGGTCCCTTTGCTCGCTCATCGACGTCCCTCCTTTCGTGAGGACGGTTGGTTGGCGGCCTCGAGCTCGGCGCGCAGCTTGCGCCGCGCCCGGTGCAGGCGGACGCGGGCGGTGACGGGTCGCAGGCCGATCGCGGCCGCGGCTTCGGCGACCGTCAGCTCGTCGAGCGCGACCAGCTCCAGGACCGCCCGCTCCGCCTCGGGAAGGCGGTCCATCGCCGCGTGGAGATCGCGGGAGCGAGCGGCGGCGTCGATGCGCTCGTCGATGCGAGCCGCGTCGTCGGAGTCGAGCAGGGCACCGCCCCGCCAGCGGTCCTCTCGCTGTCGCTCGGCATCGCGACGGCGGGCGTCGTTGGCGATGACGACGCGGGCGATTCCGTAGAGCCATGCCCTCGGCGTGCCGCGGCCCGGTCGGTAGCGCCCGGCCGACTCGATCGCGGCGAGGAAGATCTCGGCGGTCAGGTCGGCGGCGCGCTCCCGCTCGCCGACGCGCCGGGCGATGAAGCGCTGCAGGTCCTCGACGTGCTCGCGGTAGAAGGCCTCGAAGATCTCGGCGTCGGAGCCGATCCACGGCAGCTGGTCGGGGCCGACGCCGCGCTCGCGGACGCTGACGAGCGCCAGCTGACGGCCGAGCGAGGTCGGGCGGCTGGCCAGGTCGATCTCCATGCCCCTAATTGGTCGCGGGGCGGAATAGCGTTACCGGACCGGCCGGGGGGCGCGCCCTCACCCGACCGCTAACCCGACTGCTCGCGGCGTTCGCGCTGCAGGCGCTGCTTTCGGGGCAGGACCGGGATGCCCAAGCGAGCGCAGCCGAGGCCTTCGGCGTGGGGGAGGAGGCGGCGCCTGTGGCCGGCCCATTCCCAGTAGCCCCTCGGCATCGCCGCGGCGATTTCCCAGACGACCTCGGGGTAGTCGCCGTCCGTGTCCATCTCCCGCAGGATCGACCAATGTCGGGAGGTCGCCATCGCCGCCTCGGCCTCGGCCGCCATCGCGCGGTCGCCGGTCCGCCGGGCCAGCCCCCACTGGCGGAGCCAGAGGCAGGAGACGGTCCCGGTCACGGCGGCTCCCACCTGGTAACGGTTGGTGGTCAGGCCTTCGTTGGGGATCGTCGCCGGGTCGAATCCCGATGGCGTCGGGATTCCCCTCAGCATCTCCCGCACGGCGGCGTCGTGATCTGCGGCCTTGACGACCTTCTCCGGCATCGCGTCGAGCCAGTCCTCGGCGCCGACGTGCACCAGCCAGTCGAGGCGCTCTCTGAAGGCGGCGAGGTTGGGGACGGCGGCCCGCAGTTCGAGCAGGTAGCCGCCTTCGGACCAGAGCGCGGTCATCTGGCGGTTGCCGGGGCCGCCCTGGTTGACGAAGAACTCGGCGCGGGCGTCGACCTGGGCGGTGGTCTCCAGGACCGGCAGCTCGACCCAGCGCTCGCCGTGGGGGTGCGGCACCGAGCGCGCGATTGTGAGGGCCTGCTCGAGGCTTTCCTGGCGCCAGGAGAGTTCCACCCGGCGCTGGCGCACCGCGGGCGGGAACATGCCCGACTGGCGCTGGCCCTCCTTCGCGTTGCCGCTGATGCGGACGGATTCGTAGGGGATCGGCCTGCCGGTGACGAATTCCATCGACCCCCGGATGCCTTCGCGGCCGTTGCCGTTGTACTGGGTGACGTTCTGGACCCGCCAGCCGGGGCCGTCGAGCAGCAGCAGCGGCGTCGACTCGGCGAAGCGGACCAGCTCGGCGCCGTAGGCGCGGGAGGAGTCCTGGGAGCCGCCTCCGGCGAGGAGGAAGGCGATTACGGCGACGGCCGCGAGCGCCGTGGCTCCGGTGGCGGCCGCGAGGGGCCGGGCGCCGCGCCGGCGCCGCGCCGGTCGCTCGGGGGCGGTCTGCCGCTCGTCGTCGAGGTCGGCGAGCAGCTCGGCCTCCAGCGACTCGACCCCGATCTCCTCGAGCCGGTTGCGGTCGACCGGGTCGGCCGCGGCGAGCAGGGACTGGATTTCACGCGCCTTCATCGTGCCTCCTCGGTGTCGAGTTCCCGGCCGCGGCGCTCCGTCGGCTCGCTGTCGTCCATCAGGGCCCTCAGTCGGCGCCGGGCTCGGTGGAGGCGGCTGCGGGCGGCGAGTGCGGACACGCCGAGGACCCGCGCCGCCTCCGCGGGCGAGAGGCCCTCCCAGGAGACGAGCAGGAGCAGCTCGCGGTCTTCCTCGCCCAGCCCGGCCATCGCCCGCAGCGCTTCGGCGGCCTCGCCGCTGGCCGCCGGGTGGGTCGCCAGCTCGGTCCGCAGCGTCTCGGCGAGGCGCCGGCCGAGCCGGGTCCGACGGCGCTCGGTCCGGTGCAGGTTGTCGATTACCCGACGCGCGACGGCGTAGAGCCAGAGCCTGGCGTCGGCGCCGGGCGGGACTGCCTCGAGCCGCCGCCAGGCGACGAGGAAAGTCTCGGCGACGACGTCGGCGGCGCTCTCGCGATCCTCGACCCGTCGCAGCGCGTAGCCGAGCACCGCGCGTCCCTGCTCGCGGTAGAGCTGGGTGAAGCGTGCCTGCGCGAGCTCGCGCCCGAGCGCGCTTGTCTCGGTCTGCCCCTGCGCCATCCTCTCTATATGTCCGGTCCGGACCGGACGTTGCGCCGCGATCAGCGCATCGTCGTCCTGAACGCCGTTCGGAGCGGCGACGCCGGTTGGCCGCCGGCGATGTACTGAGCGACGCCGGTCAGAAGCCCGGCGGGTGGCGGACCACGAAGTTCCGGTCGTCCGGCCGGGCTTCGAGGTGCCAGCGGGGGCCGGTGCCGCTTTCGGTCCCGGAGGTGTCGAAGCGGAGGCCGGCGATTTCGGCGTAGGTGTGGCCGGCGTTGGCGTAGACGGTGATCCACTTGCCCGGGCCGGGGGCGCCCCAGCCCTCCAGTTCGCCTGAGGTGAGCGGCCGGGGGATCAGGCCGCCGCCGAAGAGGGCGAAGCTGACCGAGCCCGAGCAGTCGTAGCCGTAGGAGTAGAAGGAGCCGTGGCCGCCGCCCCAGACGTAGGGGCGGCCGACGATCGCGTTGGCGTTGTCGATCACCGCCTTGACGACCTCGGGGGCGCCGGCCGGGGCGAGGGCGATCCCGGTCAGCAGGATCGAGGTCTCCTCGCCGCGGCTGCGGGCGAAGATCTTTTCCGCCTTGGCGGCGTCGTGGCGAGGAATCGCGGTGCCGTTGGAGCCGGCCGAGGCGGGTGGCAGCAGCGACGGGTCGGCTTCGATTTCGGCGAGGGTTGGGCCTGCGGCCGCCTTCGCGGCGGCCTCGGCCCGCGCTTCGACCCGCTCGCGCGCTTCCATCATCGCCAGGCTGTCGCCGATCGCGTAGAGGGCGTGGTCGGCCCTGGTCGCGGCGACGACGGCGCCGACGACGGTGCGGCCGAGGGCGTGGAAGCCGGGCTGCTCGGGCGGTTCGGCGGCGGCGCTCGCCGGGCTCGCGAGCAGGGTCAGCGCCGTGGCCGCGAGCGCCAGCGCGGACGCGAGCGCCGCGCCCGAGGCTCGCGCGCCCTGCCGTGACTTTGTCCTGAGGCGACCCATCGACCCTGACCCCGAGACAGGGTAGAGCCACGGAGGGCGCGGGGGCTCCCTTTAGGCGCTTGCGGGAGAATCGGCGGTCGTGAAAGTCCTGCTGATCCCGCTCGCGGGAATCTTCTTCGTCCTCTTCCTGCTCTTCCTCGGCGCGATCGGGCTGGCCGTGGCGACCGGCGTGATCTCCGTGTTCGGGAAGGCCGTCAACCTGCTGACCGGGCGCGGCCGGCGCCGACGGGCGCGGGCGACGGCTCAACAGGGGTGAACCGGCGCCTCGCTCTTGACGACCTCGAAGGCCCTGCCGGGGATCCGCTTCAGCTGGTTGAGGTTCTCGTCGTCCCAGCGGCGGTCGCTGCTGCCGCTGAAGAACCAGTTGGAGCCGTTGTCGGCGACGATCAGCCCGTAGCGCTTCATCGCTTCGGCGATCGCGCGGGCGGAGCCGCTGAAGCGGCCGAGCCCGAATGAGGATTTGAGGCGGAGCCGCAGTCCCATCGGCGGCGCGTTGCCGCTGGCGATGTCGCCGGCGCAGTGGGTGGCGGGACGGACCCAGGCGTCGCGGGTGCTCTCGAAGGTGACCCGGATCGCGTGCTCGACGCGGCCCGCCGCCGCCTCGTCGTAACGGACCAGGCCGGGGAAGATCGGCAGCCCGGCGGCGTCGGCGGAGGTCCAGCCGTCCGGGCGCGGGGCGGCGGAGCGGAGGTCCCAGGCGGCGCCGGAGTCGGCGTTCCAGCGCGGCCGCGGCTTGGCTTGCGGGAAGGCGCGGTAGAGCTCGTAGAGCTTGCAGGCGCCGCGGTCGACGACCAGCACGTGGCGGTCGCCGTCGCTGCTCCGCCCGCCCTCGACCGGGGCCCTGGCGGGGACCGGGAACGGCCCCGGGTCGCTCTCGTCGCCGTAGGCGGTGTAGCGGACGGGGAGTCGTCGCTGGCTGGCGCCGACGACCGCATAGGGGAATCCGTAGGCGCGCGGCGAGCCGAAGTCGGGGTGGAGGAAGTTGCCCCCCTGGGCGTTGATGTAGGCGATGTAGGCGGTCGAGTGCGGGTCGCGCGGCGCCCGGGAGACATCCTGGTTCCAGGCGGCCTGGGTGGCGAGCGAGGGCGCGGTTGGCGGGGTGGACGCG
>CBIHMQ010000021.1:0-16413 GCA_966211075.1 uncultured bacterium | reverse complement strand
CTTCTGCCTGATCACGATGAACCACCACCCGCTGCACATCAACGACGTCTACGCGTCCGGCTCCCAGCAGGGCCGCAACGTGGTGGTCGGGCCGCTGGTCTACTCGCTGGCCCTCGGCATGTCGGTCTCCGACGTCTCCGGGAAGGCGATCGCCAACCTCGCAACCGAAGACCTGAGCCATCCGAACCCGGTCTTCCACGGCGACACGCTCTTCTGCGAGACCGAGGTGCTGGACGTCAAGCCCTCGAGCTCCAAACCGGATCGCGGCGTCGTCAAGGTCCACACGCGCGTCCTCAACCAGGATGGCGTGCTGGTCGCCGAGTTCAAGCGCCTCGTCCTGGTGCCCCGCAAGAACCCGGGCGCCTGAAAGGCCTGGCAGGAGCGGTCGCTCAGTGCGCCTCGTCTGAGGCGTGGGCGGGCGGCCGCGACTCCTCCGCCAGGGAGGTGATCTCGAGCTGGCCCTGGGCCGCGTCTTCGAGCACCTCGGTCGCCTCCTGGGCGGAGCGGGCGTAGAGCTCGACGAGCAGGTGGACGACGATCTGCTCGTCGTCGTGCTTGTGGAAGCGGACGTGGGTGAAGAACTCGCGGACGCCGGCATCGCCGAAGGCGCCGTAGGTGAGGAACTCGATCGCCTCCGGCCCCGAGCAGCTCTCGACCCGGTCCTGATCGACGGTGACCGTGCAGGAGGCGACCCACGGGGTTCCCGCGACCATCCGCTCCCAGCGGTCCTCGATCGGCACCACCCGGTCCTCCTGGAAGGTCAGGTGCGGCTGGTCGTGCATGCAGTCGAGGCACTGGACGACCGATTCCTGCACCTCGTCGATGCCTTCGGCAAGGGCCCCGGACTCGGGGTCGACGCGGCGGATCGCGTCGTAGTGGATCTGGATCTCGAGGCTCTGGGACCAGCAGCGATAGCAGCGCAGCCAGGCCGAGCGGTCCCCGTTGAGCTCGCTCATATACCTATTGAAGCGGGTCGCGGCTTCTGGCCGCCGCGCCGCACTCAGGCCGGGGCGGCGCTTTGCTCGCGGGCGGCGATCAGCTCGACGATCTCGCCCATGATCCGGCTCACCTCGAAGTCCTTCGGGGTGTAGACGCGGGCGACGCCGGCCTCGAGCAGCTTGCGCTCGTCGGCGGGGGGGATGATGCCGCCGACCACGACCGGGACCTCGACCCCGGCCTCCTCGAGCCGGGCCAGCACCTCGGGGACCAGCTCGGCGTGGGAGCCGGAGAGGATCGAGAGGCCGACCACGTCGACGTCCTCGTCGATCGCCGAGGCGGCGATCTGCTCCGGGGTCAGGCGGATCCCGGCGTAGATCACCTCCATGCCGACGTCGCGGGCCCGCAGGGCGATCTGCTCGGCGCCGTTGGAGTGACCGTCGAGGCCGGGCTTGCCGACCAGGATCTTGATCCGGTGGCCGATCGCCTCGGAGACCTCGTCGACCCGGGCGCGGGTCCGCTCGAGCAGCTCGCGATCCGAGGAGGGGGCGGCGCCGCCGACCCCGGTCGGGCCGCGGTAGGGGCCGAAGACCTCGCGCAGCGTCTCCGCCCACTCGCCGGTGGTGGCGCCGGCGCGGGCGGCGGCGATCGTCGCAGGCATGATGTTCTCGTCCGTCCCGGCGACCCGGGCCAGCTCGGCCAGGGCGGCGTCGACCGCGGCCTGGTCGCGGCTCCCGCGCCACTCCTCCAGGGCCTCGATCCGTTCGCGCTCGACGGCGGGGTCGACGGTCATGATGCCGCCGTCCTCGCCGCCGGTCAGCGGCGAGTCCTCGCCCTCGGTGAAGACGTTCTGGCCGATCACCTTCTGCTCGCCGCGCTCGATCCGGCCGACGCGCTCGCGGTGGGACTCGACCAGGCGGGCTTTCATGTACGGGACCGCGGCGACGGCGCCGCCGTTCTCGGCGACCACCTTCATCTCTGCCTCGGCGCCCTCGCGCAGCTCGGCGACCAGGCCGTCCATGACGTGCGAGCCCGCGAAGACGTCCGGGTACTCGAGCAGGTCGGTCTCCTCGGCCAGCACCTGCTGGATCCGCAGGCTCCACTGCTGGTCCCAGGGCCGGGGCAGGCCCAGCGCCTCGTTCCAGGCGGGCAGCTGGATCGCCCGGGCGCGGGCGTCGCGGCCCAGCGTCACCGCCAGGGCCTCCAGCACGATCCGCTGCACGTTGTTCTCCGGCTGCGACTCGGTGAGGCCCAGCGAGTTGACCTGGACGCCGTAGCGGAGCCGCAGGAACTTCTCGTCCTCGACCCCGTAGCGCTCGCGGCCGAGGTCGCGCCACATCAGCGTCATCGCCCGCAGCTTCGCGTGCTCCTCGACGAAGCGGACGCCGGCGTTGACGAAGAAGGAGATCCGCCCGAAGACCTTGGGGAAGTCGGCGTCGGCGACCTGGCCGCGCGCCTTCACCTCGTCGAGCACCGCGATCGCGGTGGAGAGCGCGTAGGCGATCTCCTGGACCGGCGTCGCCCCGGCCTCCTGCAGGTGGTAGCTGCAGATGTTGATCGGGTTCCATTTGGGGATCTCGTTGACGGTGAAGGCGACCATGTCGGCGATCAGCCGCATCGAGGGCTCGGGCGGGAAGGCGTAGGTGCCGCGCGAGAGGTACTCCTTGATGATGTCGTTCTGGGTGGTGCCGGAGAGCTTGTCGAGCGGCACGCCGGTCTCCTCGGCGACCGAGGCGTAGAGGCCGAGCAGCCAGGCCGCCGTCGCGTTGATCGTCATCGAGGTGTTCATCGAGTCCAGCGGGATCCCCTCCAGCAGGGTCTCCATGTCGCCGCGGTGGGCGACCGAGACGCCGACCTTGCCGACCTCGCCGCGGGCGAGGACGTGGTCGGGGTCGTAGCCGGTCTGGGTCGGCAGGTCGAAGGCGATCGAGAGGCCGGTTTGGCCCTTGGCGAGGTTGCGCCGGTAAAGCTCGTTGGAGCGCCGGGCATCGGAGTGGCCGGCGTAGGTGCGCATCACCCAGGGGCGGTCGCGCTCGGGAAGTCTGTGGTCGCTCATGCCGTCAATGATATTTGCGACGCCGAAAGACGCCTTTCAGGCCCGCTTCGCCCGCATCTTTCCGGCCCGGCGGTGTTTAGGCTGCGGAGCCACCTTCACCCTCGTGCCGATGCGAACCCAATCCAAAGCCCTCCTCGTCGCCGTCCTCGGCGCCGCTCTGCTCCTGGCCGCGAGCGCCTCGGCGGCGATGGTCGGGATCTACCGCAACGGCATGGACACGACGGCGCAGCGATCCCAGTTGATCAAGCTCACGGGCAAGGACTGCGTCCGCGGCGGGTCCGCCGAGGCGCTGCGCATCACGCTTGGCAAGGCGACGCCGGAATGCTCTTACCGCACCCCGGTGGTCGGCCGCAACCTCGAGATCGGGGCGACCGCCCGGCTGTCGAGCATGACGCCGAAGAAGGCCCGGCACGGGGCCTACCTGGGCGTGGTCGCGCGAGCCGGTGCCGGGGCCCGTTACGCGATGCTCGTCTTCCCGCTGCAGCGCAAGGTGCAGCTGGTGAAGATCGTGGCGGGGGGCGCCGAGTACCTCGCCGTCGATCGCGGCGAGAAGCTCGTGAACGGTGTGGACAAGGCGAACGCGCTGAGGCTGCAGGTGGTTGAGACCGGGGAGCCGGGCAAGGTCCAGGTCAACGCTTTCCTGGGTGGCAGCAAAGTCGCCGAAGCGCTCGACGATTCGGGCGGGGAGTTGAGCGGCCAGTCCAGCGGCGTGCTGCTCGGGGCGGTCAAGAACGGGAACGGGGTCGTCGGCAGCGTCGACGACGTCATCGTCAGGGTGCCGGTGCGCTTCTAGCCTTCGCTGGGCTCGCCGCCGGCGCGGTTTGCTGCTTGCCGGTGTCGACTCCCTCGATTCGCGGCGCGTCGATCGGGCTGGCTTCGCCCAGGAACACGAAGGCGGAGATGACGGCGATCCCGAGCAGGACGCCGAGCAGAACGCCGAGTGCCAGGTCGAGCCGTCGCCGCGGGCGCGCCGGGCGGTCCGGTCCGGGTGCGACCGGCTCCGCGGTCACCTGGCGGTCTCCGGGGCCGGCCGGGCGCTGACCTGGCGGGCGAAGACGATGTAGCGCTCGGCGGCGCTGTATAGGGGGTGACAGGCGCTCAACACGAGCCGGTTGTAGCCCACGTCCCGCACGACCCCGACGTCGGTGGGGTCGACGATCGCCGACTTCTCGACCCGGTAACGGATCGTCGCGTAGGGCATCTCGAGCGTGATCGGATCTCCCGGCTTCAGCGAGTCGATGTGCCGGAACGGCGCCAGGTACGTCGTCCGGTGCCCGGCGATGCCGACGGTCCCCGGCGCCCCGGGCATCGGCGTTTCCGGGTAGTGCCCCGGGCCCTTCTCGAGGCTCGAGTGGTCGGTCCCTTCGACGAACACGGCGTCGAGCCCCGCCATGTCGGGGACGACGATGCGGCCGATCGCCGCTCCCTCCTCGACCTGGCGGCCGAAGCGCCGGGCGAGGACCGAGACCCGCCGCGGCGGGCGCTCGACCTTGGCGATCGCGCGGCGATCGGCGGGGGTCGGATAGCTCGCTTCGAGATCGTCCAGCTGCCTTGCCGCTTCGCCCTGCTTGATCGCGCCGTAGATCGAGGAGATCGGCTCCTTGTAGGCGAGGGTGAGGCCGACGTCCGCCAGCACTACGAGGCCAGCGGTGATCAGCGTCACCGAGAGGATGTGGCCGAGCCGCCGCATCTGCCTAGTCTGGCAGCGATTACCGTCGAAACGCCCCGGCGCCGCGCGAAGGCGATGCCGGGAACGGCATGGATATAGTGCCCGCCTGTTGTGAGGGGAGGCGGACAACGCGCTTGTCGATGGCCGATGCTCGGATCGGCCCTGACTGCCCTGTTGTTCTCGCTGGTCGTTCTCTCCCTCGCCACGCCGTCGGCGCCGGCCGCGGCGGACAGGGGATGCGCCGAAGCCCTGGCGGCACCGAGGGCGATGACCTTGCGGGCGCTGCGCGGCTCGGTGTTGTGCCTGGTGAATCGGGCCCGCGAAAAACGTGGCCTCGCCCCCCTCCGGGACAACCCCGAACTGCGCCGGTCCGCGACCCGGCACTCCGCCGACATGGTCGCTCGGCGTTATTTCGGGCACGAGGGCCCGCTTGGGGGCACGGCGACCGAGCGGGCGGCCCGGTGCGGCTACCTCGCCCGCCGCGGCACGTACTCGATCGGCGAGAACATCGGCGGTGGCGTCGGCCGGCGCTTTGGTTCGCCCGCCGCCGTCTATCGCGCCTGGATGGAGAGCGCCTCCCACCGGGCCAACATCCTCAGCCCCGGCTTTCACGACTTCGGGATCGGCGTCGTCCGCGGCTTTCCGGGCGGCGGCGGGCCGCAGGCCGCCACCTACACGCTCGACTTCGGCTCGCGGCGCTGAACGCCGTTCTCCGGCCCGGCGCTCCGCGTGCGGGGTTTCGCCAATCCTCCTAGTACATCCGTCGAGGCCTGCATGAAATCTCCTAAGGGGAAGGCCCGGGTCTGGCGAGAGATAGGGCGTGATAGCCCGGATCTCGACCACGATCGTCGTCCTCGCCGCCGCCCTGGCGATGCTGGCCCCAGCCGCCGGCGCCGCCGGGCTGGAGCGGCTGATCGCGCCTCTCGAGGCCTGTCCGGGCCAGGCGGACCCGGCGGCGCCGCGGGCGGCGCAGGAGCGGGCGATGCACTGCCTCAGCAACTTCGCGCGGCACCGGGCCGGGGTGGGATCGCTCGGTGACGCCGAACCCCTCGATCGCTCCGCCGTCGACAAGTCAGAGGACATCCTCCGCTGCGACAGCTTCAGCCACTACGCCTGCGGCCGCGATTTCACCTACTGGATGCAGCGGGTCGGCTACGTACCGGCACGCTGCTGGCGCGCCGGGGAGAACATCGCCTGGGGGACCGGGAAGCTGGCGTCGCCGCGCTCCATCTTCCGGGCCTGGATCCACTCCCCCGAGCACCGCGCCAACATCCTCGGCCGCTACAGCCAGATCGGCATAGGCATGGTCGTCGGCGGCCTCCGAGGACAGCAGGACGTCCACGTCTGGACCCAGCACTTCGGCTCCCACTGCGGCCGGTCGCAGAGCGGGGGCAGGCCGCACCTGGCCCGGCTCGCGACCGCCCGGGCGGTCGGCTGACGCCCGGCGAGGACGCCTGGCCTTCATAATTCCGTCCCGATGGCGACGACTACGGTCGAGCGGCCACGCCTGGCCGGACCCGGCTCCGGCCTGGGTGGGAACTGGCGCGTGATCGTTCGCAACGACAACCACAACACCTTTGACCACGTGGCCCAGACGCTGGCCCGCGTCCTGCCTGGGGTCGACGTCGGGCAGGGGTACCGGATCGCCGACACGATCCACAACACTGGTCAGGCAACGGTCTGGACCGGCCCGCGCGAGCCGGCCGAGCACTACTGGGAGCAGCTCGAGGCCGCCGGCCTGACGATGGCACCGCTCGAGCGGTGTTGAGCGCGGCTCCCTACTCGGCCGCGACCAGGGTGTGCCAGGTCGGCAGGATCGGGATGTCGTAGTAGCCGATCACGGCGGTCCGGGCGGCCTCGATCTCCTCCGAGAACCAGTACCGTTCGAAGTCGGCGCGGTTCTCCCAGATCGAGGTCTGGCGGAAGGCGAGCGGGTCGTCCTTGGAGCGGGTCAGCGACCAGCTCTTGGCGCCGTAGGCGGGCATCTTCGCGGCCGCCTCCTCCCAGACGTCGAGCCAGCGGTCGGCCCGGAAGGGGGCGACGTGCCACTCGAGCGTGCAGACCTCGACCTCAGCCATCTAGATATCCCTTTCGAGTCGCGTTACCGGGGCCATCAGGCGCCGACCTCGGCCCGGATCGCGCCGGGTCCGTCCTCGGTCTTGCCCTCGTCCTCGGACTCGGCCCCGACCAGGATCGAGATCTTGCCGAGGTGCTTGTTTTCGTGCATCAGCTGGTGGGCGTGGGGGACGCCGTCGAAGCCCATCGTTTCCGAGAGCACCGGCCGCACCTTGCCCTCCGCCATCAGCTGGTTCGCCCGCATGCACTCGTAGGCGTTGGCGAAGTGGGAGCCGATGATCTGCTTCTGGCGCATCCACAGGTAGCGGACGTCGAAGTCGAGCTGGAAGCCCGAGGTGGCGCCGCAGATGACGACCTTGCCGAACGGCTTGACGACGTAGACCGAGGTCGGGAAGGTCGCCCGGCCGACGTGCTCGAAGACGATGTCGGGAGCGTCGCCGAGGATCCCCTGGAGGCGCTTGGAGAACTCGCGCGAGGCCCGGAAGCGCTCCTTGTCGGCGGCCGGGTCGGTGAGGTTCTCGTCGGACCGCATCATCGCCCCGAACTCGTTGCGGTTGATGTAGTCGACGGCGCCGAGCTGCTTGACCAGCTCGCCCTTCTCGTCGGAGGAGACGACGCCGACCGCGTTGGCGCCGGCGGCCTTGCAGAGCTGCACGGCGAAGACGCCGAGACCGCCGGCGGCGCCCCAGATCAGCACGTTGTGGCCGGCCTGCAGCTTGCACTGGTCCATCAGCATCCGGTAGGCCGTGAAGTAGGTGAGCCCGTAGGCGGAGGAGTCGACCCAGGAGAGGTTGGGTGGCTTCGGCAGCAGCTGCTGCGCCTGCACCTTGGTGAACTGGGCGAACGAGCCCCAGGTCGTCTCGTAGCCCCAGATCCGCTGGCTCGGGGCGGCGAGCGGGTCGAGTCCGTGCACCTCGACGTCCTCGTAGGAGGCCTGGTTGCAGTGGACGACGACCTCGTCGCCGGGCTTCCAGCGAGTCACGCCCTCGCCGACTTTCCAGACCACGCCGGAGGCGTCGGAGCCGCCGATGTGGTGGCCGTACTCGGGGTGGTCGCCGTAGCCGAAGACCGAGACCGGCTTGCCCAGCGAGGCCCAGACGTTGTTGAAGTTGACGCCGGCGGCCATCACCCGCACGATCACCTCGAAGGCGCCGGGCTCGGGGACCTCGATCTGCTCCAGCTGGAACGCGTCTTTCGGCTCGCCCTCGCGCTCCTGGCGGATCACCCAGGCGGCCATCGTCTCCGGCAGCGTGCCGGGCTCCACGTCCAACTTCGCGACTGCACTGGTGTCAACGGCCAAGGGGGTCCTCCGAGAGTGTTTCGGTGATGGGCGGCCAATCCTAACCCGACGCCGCCTGACTAAGCAGGCCAAGGACGCACCGAGCGCCGCGTGCTTTTGCACGCAAGCGAGGGAGGACGCCGGGATGCGCCGTGTCAGGCGGCGTCGGAGCGTAGCTCCGGAGCCGAGATCTGCCGGACGGTGATCTCGACCGGTTCGGGCGGCTCGATCTCCTTGCCTGGGGCGATGCCGAGCCCCTCGACTTTGCGCAGCTGTGGCAGCAACCGCTTGTCCATCGAGCCGACGGCGGAGTCGTAGGCGTTCGCCGCCGTGGTCAGGCCTTTGCCGACCCGCTCGAAGTCGCCGAGGAACTTCGAGAAGCGGGAGTGCAGGGTGCCGGCCGCCTCGGCGATCTCGGCCGCCTCGGCGACCATCCGCTCCTGGCGCCAGCCCAGCTCCATCGTCCGCAGCAGCCCCACCAGCGAGGTCGGGCTGACGACCAGGACGTTGCGCTCCAGCGCGTAGTCGAAGAGCGTCGGGTCGGCGGCGAAGGCGGCGTGCAGGGCCGGCTCGTTGGGGATGAAGCAGATCACCAGGTCGGGCATCTCGCCCGCCTTGAACTGGCCCTGGTAGTCCTTGGAGCTGAGCGCTCGCACATGCTCGCGGGCCTGGCGGGCATGCCGCGCCAACTGGGTCAGTCGCTCGCCCTCGACCTCGGCTTCCTGGGCCTCGAGGAAGGCGTCGAGCGGCACCTTCGAGTCGGCGACGAAGCTGCGGCCCTCGGGGAGCAGGAAGCGGGCGTCGGGGCGCAGGCGGCCGTCTTCGGTCCGCAGGGTCTCCTGCAGCTCGAAGTCGACGTGCTCGGTCATCCCGGCGATCTCGACGCAGCGGCGCAGCTGCAGCTCGCCCCACTGGCCCCGGGTCTGGGGCTGCCGCAGCGCCTTCTTGAGGCCGGCGGTCTCGGCGCCGAGGTTGCCGACGGTCTGGCCGACCTGCTCGATCAGGGTCCGGGTCTGCAGGTCGGTCTCGCCGCGGCGCTGGACCTCTTTCTCGATCTTCTCCTGGCCGCGGGAGATTCGCTCCGCAAGGTTTTTGATTTCCGCCTGGCTTTTGTCGATGTCCGCCTGGCGCTTTTCGAGCGCCGCCTCGGCGGTCTTGGCGTCGAGCTTGCGGGCCTCGTCGTTGAGCTGCAGGAGCTCGTCGCGGACCTGGGCGCTGACCTGGGCCGCGGCGGCCTGGATCGCGGGGGCGAGGTCGGGCTCCTCGACCGGCTCCTCGCGGCGCGAGACGAGCAGGTAGACGAGCGCGGCGGCGAGCAGGACGACGGCGATTCCGAGAACGACGATCATGGCCTCAAAGCTGACGATCGGCTCAGACGGAACGACGGCGCTGAAACGCCGCTTGCAGCGGCTTTTCGCGCGCTACGGGAGCAGGACGTCGTTCTGGGAGGAGGCCCGGTAGGGGCCGACCACGAGCTTGCCCGGCGCGCCGTCGATCCCGGCGGCGGAGATCGTGTAGGTGCCGGTCGGCAGCTCCGTCTGCAGGGTGCCGGGGCTCCGTGCCGGAATCGGTTCGGAGCGGGCGTCGGCGGGGCCGCTGAGGCGCAGCTCGGCGTCGCTGCCGGTCTGGTTGGCGGCGACCAGCACGACCGTCAGTGGCGCCTTCGTCTTCATCGGCGGCTGCGGGTGGTTCTGGTTCTGCGGGATCTGCTGGCTCTTTTCAGGGCCGAAGCCGATCCGGGGCGGCTGTACGACGATCCCGTCGGGGCTGATCTTGACCGCGACCCGGGTCGCCACCTGGGGCCGCTGCTCGTTGGGGTGGGTCTCAGCGCCGCAGCCGGCGGCCAGCAGCGCCAACACGCCGAGAACGGCGGCGACCGCAGCCCGGGACGCCCCACGCCTTGCTCTCCCACGACCCATCGGGGCGGAATCTAACCGAAGGGCAAGTCGACCACGCGAGCCGTAACGCCATCTTCACCTTCGCCGACGGCGAGATCGGCGCCGGGCTCGGCCTCGCGGCGCAGGATCGCCAGCGCGATCGGGCCGAAGGCGGGCGACACGCAGGCGCCGCCGACCCGGCCGACCTCCTTGTCGCCAAGCCGCAGCGGCGACCCGGGCAAGACCGGGGCGCCGAGCCGCAGGCCGCGCAGGTGGCGGTTGGGCCGGCCCTTGTAGTGGAGGCGGGCGACCGTCTCCTGGCCGATGTAGCAGCCCTTGGTGAAGCTGACGGCGTCCTCGACGATCCCCGCCTCGGCCGGCAGCGTCTCGGTCGTCATCTCCGCCCCGAAGCGCGGGGTGCCGGCCTCGATGCGGAGGATCTCGACCGCCTCGGGGCCGACCGCGACAGCGCCCGCTTCGCGCAGCGCCTCGGCCAGCCGCTCCGCTTCGGCGGCGGTGGCGAGAAGGTCGATGCCATCGCGGGTTCCCGCCGCCAGGCAGGCGACGCCGCCGACGCTTGCCTCCTCGCAGGCGTACTCGGGCAGGGCGGCTGTGCCGGCGATCTCGACCGCCCGCGGCCCGATCAGCGAGAGGATCGCCCGCGACCCGGTGACGTCCTCGACCGCCACCTCGCGGCCGATCGAGTACATCGTCAGGTGGCGCAGGGCCGCCGCCAGCGCCTCCGGCTCGGTGTCGATGAGGATTTCCTCCGCGGCGGGCCGCAGCACCCGCATGTCGGCCTGCATGTGTCCCTTGCGGTCGAGCAGCGCCGCGTACTGGCCGTCGCCTGGCTCGAGCGCCTCGACGTCGTTGGTCAGCTGGCCCTGCAGGTACTCGGCGGCATCGGGGCCGGTGACGAGGACCTTGCCGCGCCCGGAGCGATCGAGCAGGCCGCACTCCTCGCGCAGCTGCCGGTACTGCGCGTCCAGCTCGATCTCGATCTCGACGCTCACCGGGCCGATTCTACGAACGCTTGGACGCGGGCTGATTTAGATGGATCGAAATCCGCTTTTAGATGTGTCAAAATCTCCCGCCCATGAGCGATCGCATCGAGAACGGCGCCGGCGCGGAGAGCGGTTCGCACGGGATCAGCCGCCGCCGCCTGCTGGGCGGCGCCGCCCTGGCGGCCCCGGCCGCGCTCGGGATCGGCGGCCTCGTCGCCGCCGGCGACTCGGCTGGCTCGGCGCAGGCCGCGGGCATGGGCGCGGCCGGCGAGCACGGCCACGGCGACTTCCCGCACGCCAGCTTCGCCCCCGGCCGCGCCGTCGACCATGCCGCCAACGGCTTCGACCCGACCGAGATCCTCCGCGACTTCGACTACGGCAAGACGCGACGGCTGGCCAGCGGCCGGGTCCTCCGCGAGTGGGAGATCGTCGCCCATGACAAGGAGATCGAAGTCGCTCCCGGCGTCAGGTACGAAGCCTGGACCTACAACGGCCGCGTCCCCGGCCCGACCTTGCGGGCCCGCGAGGGGGAGCTGCTGCGGATCCACTTCGTCAACGCCTCCGAACACCCGCACACGATGCACTTCCACGGTCTCCACACGGCCCAGATGGACGGCATGCCGGGGATCGGCGAGAGCGCCGGCGGTGGCCAGATCGAACCGGGCGAAAGCTTCACCTACGAGTTCGACGCCTCGCCGTTCGGGCTGCACCTCTACCACTGCCACGTCGCCCCGCTCGCCGCCCACATCGCCCGCGGCCTCTACGGCGCCTTCATCGTCGACCCCAAGCAGGGGCGCTCGGAAGCGGACGAGATGGTGATGGTGATGAACGGCTTCGACACCAACTTCGACCGCGCCAACGAGGTCTACGCGGTCAACACGGTCGGCTTCCACTACGTCAACGAGCCGATCCAGGTCCAGCGCGACAGCCCCGTCCGGATCTACCTGGTCAACGTCCTCGAGTACGACCCGGTCAACTCGTTTCACATCCACGGCAACTTCTTCAACCTCTTCCCGACCGGGACCTCGCCGCGGCCGACCGAGTTCACCGACACGGTGATCCAGGGCCAGGCCCAGCGGGCGGTCCTGGAGATGCGCTTCCCCTACGACGGCGACTACATGTTCCACGCCCACGTCAGCGAGTTCGCCGAGCTGGGCTGGTCTGGGTTCTTCCGGGTCGGCGACCCCTCGCGGCTGACCGCGAGCGCCGCGGCCGCCGCCTACTGCAAGCTGCCCTGGGGCCAGGGGAGCCCGGCCTGATGGAGGCGGGGACCAGGGTCGAGCGCGGCTTCGGCGCCGGCCTGCCGGCCTGGGTGCTGGGAGCGGTCCCGCTGGCCCTGATCGCGGTCGCGATCGGTGCCTTCGCGCTGCTCGGCGGCCCCGGGCTGGGCGAGCGGACCGGACCGCCGGTCGAGGAGGTCGCGGTCGAGAGCACGGTGCTGCGCCCCGGGCAGATCGAGCTGACCCTGCGCAACGACGGCCCCGATCCCGTCACCGTCGCCCAGGTCGCCGTCAACGACGCCTACGCGCCCTTCGTCGCCGAGGGGGGCGAGGAGATCGGCCGGCTCGACTCGACCACGCTCGACATCGCCTATCCCTGGATCGAAGGCGAGGCCTACGAGATCTTCGTCCTCACCTCGGCCGGCGGCACGATCGAAGCGGCGATCCCGGTCGCCACCGAGACGCCCGAAGCGGACCTCGACTTCTACGCGCTGATGGCGCTGCTGGGGATCTACGTGGGCGTGATCCCGGTCAGCCTGGGGATGCTCTGGCTGCCCTTCCTCGGCCGGCTCGGCCAGCGCTGGATCGGCGCGCTGATCGCCTTCACGGTCGGGCTGCTTGCCTTCCTGGCGATCGACGCCGGGCTCGAGGGGCTGGAGATCGCCGCCGAGGCGCCGGCCGCGTTCGGCGGCGCCGGCCTGGTCTTCATCGGGGCGCTGGTCGCCTACCTCGCCCTCGCCGGCGTCGACGCCTACCTGGCCGGGCGGCGAGCGGCCGCGCGCGCAGGGGCCGACGCGCGCGGGAGCGCCGGCACCGCGGCAAGCGGCGGCGCCTACCTGGCGCTGCTGGTCGCGATCGGGATCGGCCTCCACAACCTCGGCGAGGGGCTTGCGATCGGCACCGCCTACGCGACCGGGGCGCTGGCGTTGGGCGCCTTCCTGGTCGTCGGCTTCGCGATCCACAACACCACCGAGGGACTGGCGATCGTGGCGCCGCTGCGCGACGGCGACGGGGGGGCCGAGCGGCTCGGCTTCGGTCGCCTCGCCGGCCTCGGCCTGATCGCCGGGGCGCCGGCGGTGCTCGGCGCCTGGATCGGGGCCTCCGCCCTCAACCCGAGCCTGGCGGCGCTGCTGTTCGGCGTCGGCGTCGGCGCGATCGTCCGGGTGATCGTCCAGATCTCCCCGGCGATGCGCGACGGTCGGGGACCGCTACTGTCGCCCGCCAACGTGCTCGGGATTCTCGCCGGCATAGCCGTGATGTACCTGACCGGACTGCTGGTGTCGGTCTGATGGCGGCGGGCGAGCGGCCGCGGCGCGAACCCGGCACCGAGGCGATCGAGGACTACGCGAAGGCGATCTACGCGATCGCCCAGGATCGCAAGGGGCCGGTCCTCAACGGCGAGGTCGCGCAGCGGCTGGGGGTGACGCCGGCGACCGCGACCTCGATGCTGAAGCGGCTGGACGGCCTCGGCCTGGTCGACTACATCCCCTACAAGGGGGTCAGCCTGACCCCGGCCGGGGAGAAAGTGGCGCTGGAGGTGATCCGCCACCACCGCTTGATCGAGGCCTACCTGGCCGAGGCGCTGGGGATGCCGGCCGACCGGGTCCACGAGGAGGCCGAGGTGCTCGAGCACTACATCTCCGAGGAGCTGGAGCTGCTGATCGCCGCCAAGCTCGGCGAACCGAGCCACGACCCGCACGGGACCCCGATCCCCGGTCCCGACCTGCTGCCGCCGTCGGCGGAGCGCAAGCCGCGGTGAAGCCGCCGGCGCGGGCCGAAGCCGGCGTCGAGGACGTCCTCCCCGGCGAGGCGGCCGTCGCCGACGCCGCCCGCCGCTCGCTGGACGGGCACAGCCGCGGGATCGGCCGGATCTGGCCCTTTCTCGGCCCGGCCTTCATCGCCGCCGTCGCCTACATCGACCCCGGCAACTTCGCGACCAACATCGCCGGCGGCGCCAAGTTCGGCTACCTGCTCCTCTGGGTGGTGCTCGCCGCCAACCTGATCGCGATGCTGGTCCAGACCCAGTCGGCCAAGCTCGGGATCGCCACCGGCAAGAACCTCGCCGAGCTCTGCCGCGAGAGCTTCCCGCGGCGGGTCTCGATCGGCCTCTGGCTGCAGGCCGAGCTGGTCGCGATGGCGACCGACATCGCCGAGGTGGTCGGCGCCGCCCTCGCCCTGCACCTCCTGTTCGGGATCCCGCTCTTCCCGGCCGGGCTGATCGCGGGGGCGGGCGCATTCGCGATCCTCGCCCTCCAGCAGGCCGGGTTCCGGCGCCTGGAGGCGGCGATCACGGCAATGGTCGGGGTCGTCGTCGCCGCCTTCGTGGTCGAGCTGTTCGCCGCCGACCCCGACGCCGGCGAAGTCGCCCGCGGCCTCTTCGTGCCCGGCTTCTCGGACACCGAGAGCCTGCTGCTGGCGACCGGGATCATCGGCGCGACGGTGATGCCGCACGTCGTCTACCTGCACTCGGCGCTGACCCAGCGGCGGATCGTCGGCCGCGACGCCGCCGAGCGCAAGAAGATCCTCGGCTTCGAGAGGGTCGACGTGGTCATCGCCCTGTCCCTGGCCGGGGTGGTGAACCTCTCGATGATGGTCGTCGCCGCGGCCCTCTTCCACACCAGCGGGTTGACCGGCGTCGACACGATCGACGGCGCCTTCGACGCCCTGAAGACGCTGGCCTCCGAGCGCGCCGCGATCATCTTCGGGATCGCCCTCCTGGCCTCGGGCTTCGCCTCCTCCTCGGTCGGGACGATGGCCGGGCAGGTGGTGATGCAGGGCTTCATCCGCCGCCGCATCCCGCTCTTCCTGCGCCGGGCGGTGACGCTGGCGCCGGCGCTGCTGGTCCTGGCCGTCGGGCTCGACCCGACCGAGGCCTTGGTCGGCAGCCAGGTGGTGCTCTCCTTCGGAATCCCCTTCGCGCTGGTGCCGCTGCTGATCGTCGCCAGCCGCCGCGAGGTGATGGGGGAGCTGGTCAACCCGAGGTGGCTGACCGCACTTGCCGGGGTGCTCGCCTCGCTGATAATCGCCCTCAACGTGTTCCTGCTCTTCGAGGTCTTCTTCGGGTGAGGCGGCGGGCGGAGATCCGGATCGCCTCCAGCCTGGCCGCCGAGCCGGCGGCGGTCGCCACCTGGGCGCTCAGCGCCGAGGGGATCAACGGCGAGCTCGGACCCTGGTTCCGGATGACGGTGCCGCGCGGCCTCGACGGCCTCGACCTGCAGGCGCTGGAGCCGGGGCCGGTCGGCCGCAGCTGGCTGCTGCTGTTCGGCCTGGTCCCGATCGACTACGACGCGATCGGCCTGGTCCGGATCGACCCCGAGCGCGGCTTCCTGGAGCGCTCGACGATGCTCTCGCAGCGGCTCTGGGAGCACGAGCGGACGATCGTCGCCGGTGGCGCCGGCACGGTGGTCGTCGACCGGGTCGCCTGGGAGCCGCGGCCACCACTGCCGGGGGCGCTGCTGCGGCCGCTCTTCGCCGCCACCTTCCGGCACCGGCACCGCCAGCTGCGCCGCCGCTTCGGGGGCGAGGAGCTGCCGCGCTAGGCTTGCGGCCGTGGCTCTCGCCGAAGACTTCCAGGGCGTGCTCGACGCGCTGCCGCCCGACTGGACCGACCTCGAGCTCGACATGCGGATCGAGGACGAGGACCTCTACATCGACACCGCCGTCTCGTTGAGCCAGGTCAACGCCCAGCCTTACTCCAAGGCGGACTGGCACTGGCACCTGCTGATCGCCCGCAGCTTCGGGCATGCGGCGGCGCCGCAGTCGGTCAGGGGCGTCCTCGAGAAGCTCGATCGCGAAGGCGTGGCCGGCGAGCTGCGCGTCACCGACGTGCGCGAGGGCCGGGCCGAGGTCGTGCAGATGTGGGGCCGGCCCGAAAGCGTGCGCCAGGAGTTCCGCCAGCGCCGCTCGATCTAGGTGGCGGGCCGATGGCGCGGGTAGTCGCGGTGGCCGCCGACCTGATGATGGGCAGCAAGGTCGAGGCGACCCTGCGCGCCGCCGGCCACGAGGTGACGCTGTCGCCCTCGCTGCAGGAGGCGCCGCTGGACCGGGCCGAGCTGATCGTCGCCGACCTCGACGCCGAGAACCCGGAGGCGCTGGTTGGGCTCGGGGTGCCGGTGCTCGGCTACTACTCGCACGTCGAGGTCGAGACGCGCGAGGCAGCCGACGCCGCCGGGGTCGACCTGGTCGTGCCGCGCTCGCGGCTGGCGCGGGAGATGCCGCAGCTGGTCGAGCAACTGCTCAACGCAGCCTGAAGGCCGCGTTCACGTCGATCGGGCGCTTCAGGAGGCCGTGCTGGAG
>CBIHMQ010000020.1:0-17307 GCA_966211075.1 uncultured bacterium | reverse complement strand
CCCCCGCGACGCGTGCAGCTCGACCTCGGGGTCGAGCACCGCGACGAACCCGTCGAGATCCCGCTCGTTGAAGGCCCGAATGAACTCCCGAACGGGGTCGTGGGAAGGCGAGCCGATCATCGCGAGACGGGCGTCCCGGCAGGGGTAGAACGTCTTGTACTTTTTGCGCGGCAACCTCCAGGCGCCAGCCGCCCCACCCCGATTCGCAAAAAGTTAAGTGGAACCCCTGCCGGGACGCCCGTCAGGCTCCATGACACTTCTTGTACTTCTTCCCACTGCCGCACCAACACGGGTCGTTGCGGCCGACTTTGTCGTGCTCGTCTTTGACCACGGTCTCGACCACGTCGCCGAGGCCATTGCCGCCGGCCTGGGCGGCGGCGATCTCGCCGGACGCGGCCGGGCCGGCCGCCGCCACCTGTTCGAGGGCGGAGGGCTGCCCCGCCGCGGTGCCGCCCGAGTAGTCGAGGCCTGACAGCTCGGCGTCGCCGTTGCCGGAGGCGGCCTCCGGAATCTGGCCGGGCTCGATCTGCACTTCGGCGCGGAAGATGAGCCGGCTGAACTCCTCCCAGATCGAGTGCATCAGCTCCTCGAACATCGAGTAGCCCTCGTTTTTGTAGGCGACGAGAGGGTCGATCTGGGCGAAGCCGCGCAGGTGAATGCCTTCGCGCAGGTAGTCCATGTCGAAGAGGTGTTCGCGCCAGCGGTTGTCGATCACCTGCAGCAGGATCGAGCGCTCCAGGTAGCGCATCAGCTCCTTGCCGAGCTGTCCTTCGCGCTCGTCGTAGGCGTCCATCGCGTCGTCGTCGAGGGCGTCTTTGAGCTTCTCGCGGTCGACCGTCTCCGGCGCCAGCGTTCCTACCTCGACGCTGACCGGCCAGATCTGGCGCAGCTGGGTCTCCAGCTCGCCCAGGTCCCACTCCTCGAGCAGGTCGCTCTGGGTGTACTCGTCGACGAGGCGGTCGACGACGCCCTCGAGCTCATCGCGGGCGGTCTCGGAGATGTCGCGCCCCTCGAGGATCTCGCGCCGGTACTTGTAGACGACGCGGCGCTGCTCGTTCATCACGTCGTCGTACTCGAGGACGCGTTTGCGGATCAGGAAGTTCTGTTCCTCGACCTTCTTCTGGGCGTTCTCGACCGTCTTCGTCAGCATCTTCGCCTCGAGCGGGACTTCGGTCCCGTCCTCGTCGACCGGGCCGAGGCGGTCGAGGATTTTGTAGATGCGGTCGCCGGCGAAGAGGCGGATCACGTCGTCTTCGGCGGAGAGGTAGAAGCGCGTCTCGCCGGGGTCGCCCTGGCGGCCGGAACGGCCGCGCAGCTGGTTGTCGATGCGACGCGACTCGTGCCGCTCGGTGCCGCAGATGAACAGGCCGCCGAGCTCGCGCACTTCATCGGCCTCGGCCTTGCACTGTGGCTCCAGCTCGGCGGTCCGCTCCGCCAGCGCCTTCTCGTAACCCTCGCTCTCGGGGGTGATGCCCTTCTTCTTGAGATCGGCGATCGCCAGGTGCTCGGGGTCGCCGCCGAGCTTGATGTCGACGCCGCGGCCGGCCATGTTGGTGGCGATCATCACCGCGCCCCGGCGACCCGCCTGGGCGATCAGCTCGCCCTCTCGTTCGGCGTGCTCGGGCTTGGCGTTGAGGACGGCGTGGGTGATCCCCTCCCGCTTCAACGCCTCGGAGATCATCTCCGAGACCTCGACCGAGACCGTTCCGACCAGGATCGGCTGCCCTTTTTCGTGGCGGTCGACGATCTCGTCCATGACGGCCTTCCACTTGCCGTCTTTGGTTTTGAAGATCTGGTCGTTGTGGTCGGCCCTGACCATCGGCTGGTTGGTCGGGACCTCGACGACCGGGATTTTGTAGATCTTCATGAACTCGGTCGCCTCGGTGAGGGCGGTCCCGGTCATCCCGGAAAGCTTGTCGTAGAGCCGGAAGTAGTTCTGCAGGGTGATCGTCGCCAGGGTCTGGTTCTCCTCGCGGATCGCCACGCCCTCCTTCGCCTCGACTGCCTGGTGCAGCCCCTCCGACCAGCGCCGGCCCTCGAGGATGCGGCCGGTGAACTCGTCGATGATCATCACCTCGCCGTCGATCACGGCGTAGTCCTTGTCCTTTTTGTAGAGCGCCTCCGCCTTCAGGGCCTGGCTGAGGTGGTTGACGAGGCTCCCGTGCTCCCCCAGGTAGAGGTTGTCGACGCCGATGAATTCCTCGGTGTTTTTCACCCCCCGCTCGGTCGGAGCGACCGTCTTGTGTTTCTCGTCGTACTCGTAGTCGTAGTCGACCTCGGAGGTGTCGCGGGACTCGCCCAGCGATTTCAGCTTCTGTTTGGCCGGGACGCCCTTCAGCTGCTTGGCGAGGCGGGCGAAGGTGTAATAGGTCTGGGCCGCCTGTTCGGGCTGGCCGGAGATGATCAGCGGCGTCCGCGCCTCGTCGATGAGGATGTTGTCGACCTCGTCCACGATCGCGAAGTTGTGGTCGCGCTGGACGCAGTGCTCGAGCGCCCCCGCCATGTTGTCGCGCAGGTAGTCGAAGCCGAACTCCGAGTTGGTGCCGTAGACGATGTCGCCGGCGTACTTGCGCTGCCGGGTGGCGTGGTCATCGCCCTCCTGCAGGGCGGAGACGCTGCAGCCGAGCACCTCGTAGATCGGTGCCATCCATTCGGAGTCGCGGCGGGCCAGGTAGTCGTTGACGGTGACGACGTGGACGCTGTCGCCGGCCAGCGTGTTGAGGAACACCGGGAGCGTCCCGGTCAGGGTCTTGCCCTCGCCGGTTTTCATCTCGGCGATGGCGCCGTCGTGGAGGACCATGCCGCCGATCAACTGCACGTCGTAGTGGCGCTGGCCGGTGGTGCGGCGCGAGGCCTCGCGGGTCAGCGCGAACGCTTCCGGCAGCAGGTCATCAAGCGACTCGCCGCCCCGGGCGCGCTCCCGCAGGGAATCCGCCTCGGCGCGCAATTCCTCGTCAGAGAGCGCTTCCATCTCCGGCTCGTACCGGTTGATCGCCTCGGCGCGCTTCTGGTAGGCCTTGAACTTCCGCCCCTCCCCCGTCCGCAGCGCCTTGGTCACAAGGTCCATCGCTGGCATTGCTCAAGGGTAGCGGTGTGGGATCGGCAATTGATCCTTGCCCACGCGGGGTAGTAGGCGTAGCATCGACGGACCCACACCAAAGGAGGCACTCATGCGGATGGAGATTCGGGGCCGAAACGTCGAGATCGACGACGAGCTGCGTGAGACGGTGCGGAAGCGGTTACAGCGGCTCGGCCGACAGGTCTCTCCCCTGGCGATGCTCGAGGTCGTCCTCTCCGAGGAGCGCAACCCATCGATCGCCGACAGCCAGGTGGCGGAGGCGACCCTCTATCTCAAGGGCGTGACCTTGCACGCGCGGGAGTCCTCGCCCGAGATGACCCACACGGTGCGCGATCTCGCCGAGAACCTGCGGCGCCAGGTCAAGAAGCACCGGGAGCTGCGGCGCAAGCGCAGCCGCACCCGGCACCTTGTCGACGGGATGCGCGGACGCCCGGCCGAGCTGCATCCCCAGGAAGCGCCCGGCCAGCCTTAGGAGGGACTGGCGAAACCCGGGTGTCGTTGGCGATTGCTGGAAGGGGCGGCGGTCGGGAACCGCGGCCGAGCCACCAGTCAAGATCGACCGCGGAACCTTTTGGCCCCCATAGGGGCCGGAAGGTTCCGCAGAAATATTTGCGGCGTGGTTCCGTATCGCGGCCGACCCGAGGCTTCGCGCGCGGTGCTCGCCACCAGAGGTGCGCCGCGACTTTCGCCGAAGGTCTCCCAGGGCCAGCCTTAGAGGCGGCGGGCGAAGGTCACGGCGACTACGCGGGCGGCTCCGGCCGCCCGCAGCGCTTGCGCGCAGGCGCTTAGGGTGGCGCCGGTGGTCAGCACGTCGTCGACGAGGAGAACGCTGCGGGGGACCTCGCCGGCGGCGCGGACGAGCGGGGGCGAGCCGAGCCTCTCGCCGCGCCGGCGGCCCACCTGGCGCCGGCCGCCGCGCCGGGCCAGGCAGGGGAGCGCGGGCGCCCCGAGCCGCGCCGCCAGGGCGGCGGCCAGCTCCCCGGTCGGGTCGAAGCCGCGTGCCCGCAGCCGTCCCGGCGAGGCCGGCACGGGGACGATCGTGCCGCTCAACAGGTGCGACGGGGCCAGGACCTCGATTCGCGTCGCCATCAGCGCCGCGACCGGCAGCAGGCAGCGGAACTTCAGGGCAGCGACGAGCTGGCGGGCGACGCCCTCGTGAGATGCCGAGGACCAGGCGCGATCGAGGCCCGGCGCGCCCTTCCCGGTCAGCGGAGGGTTGCGATCGAGGCGCCGCGCGCAACGGTCGCAGACGACCGCCTCGACCCGGCAGGGACGGCGGCACGCCGCGCAGAGCGGCGGCGCGATCGCGGCGAGGGCGGCACGGGCAAGGTCCACGCGCCGATCCTGGCGGGCGCCGCCGCGCGCGTGGCGCGCACCGAGTCAGGTCTCTGTCAAGGCTTCCGCGCGGAAGGCGTTCAGCGCCGCGGACCTGCGATCGAGCCGATCGCCAGCGAGCCGGCGGGCACCTCGGCGCCCGGCAGCAGGATCGTCTCGCGGAGGCGGGCGCCGGCGCCGATCCGGGTGCCGTCGCCGATCACCGCCGGGCCGTCGATGCGGACGTCGTCGCCGATCTCGCAGCCCGCGCCGATCAGCACCGGGCCGATCAGGTCCGGCTCGTCCTCCGCCGGGGTGCCGCTGCGGAAGCCGTCGAGCAGCTCGCCCTCGCGCTCGACCGTGAGGGCGCCGTTGAGCGCGTCGATCGTCCCCGCGCGTAGCTCCTCGAGGTTCCCGATGTCGTTCCAGTAGGCCTCGATCTCGTGCGAGTAGAAGGGCACGTCGCCCTCCAGCAGGGCCGGGAAGACGTCCATCGCCCAGTCGGCGAAGCCGGGCGGGTCCCCCCCGCCGGCGGCTTTGCTGCTCCCCGGCTCGGGAAAGAAGTCGAAGATCTCCGATCGGAACATGTAGATGCCGCAGTTGGCGAGGTCGGAAAGCGCTTCGGCCGGGTCGGGCTTCTCCTGGAAGCCCTGGATGCGGCCATCGGAGCCGGTGATCGCGACGCCGAACTGGCTGGTGTCGCCGACCCGCTTGGTTGCCAGGGTGGCGATCCCGTCGTGGGAATCGTGGAACTCGCGCATCGCCGCCAGGTCGATGTCGGTGAGGGCGTCGCCGGAGATGACCAGGAACGAGTCGCCGAGGAACTCGCGGGCGTTGCGGACGCCCCCGGAGGTGCCGAGCAGCCGCTCCTCGAAGCTGTAGGAAAGCTTGACTCCGAAGGCAGAGCCGTCGCCGAAGTGGTCCTGGATCAAATCCGGGAACCAGTGCAGGTTGGCGATCGTCTCGGTGAAGCCGTGGCGGGCGAGCAGGCGGACGATGTGCTCCATCACCGGCCGGTTGAGGACCGGCACCATCGGCTTCGGCATGTCGTACGTGATCGGGCGCAGGCGCGTGCCCAGCCCGGCTGCCAGGACCATCGCTCTCATTGCTTTCCCATCTCCTCCTTGAGTCGGTCGAGCGCGTCGGTTTCGTCGGGATCGACGCCGCGGGCCTCGGCCAGCGCCACCGACACCAGATCGCCGAGCATCATCGCCCAGAGCAGCCGGGCGGTGCGGGTCTCCCCCGCCGTCTCGACCCGGATCGCGACCGCGCCGGCTTCCTCGACGGCGCGCGCGGTCAGCTCGAAGCGGCGCGCCACCCGCGGGTGCTGGTCGCGGTCCTCGAGGAAGACCGCCGCGAAGCGAGGTTCCCCGGGCTCGCCGGCCCAGCCGCAGATCTCGTTGTGGTCGGTCTCGGGCAGCTCCGAGAAGAAGGCGTGCAGCTTCCCGTTCTCGTTGACCTGGGTCTTCCAGCGGCGGGCGACCGAGGTGGTCAGGTCGGCGCCGTGGATCACCGGGGCGCTGGTGCCGATCAGTCCGGCGATCTCCTCGGCCCGGAACCGCAGCCCCTCCCGCTCCTCCTCGAGAAAGGCGGCGGCGGCGTCGATCTCGGTGTGGATCCGTGGCGCGACTTCGGCCAGCGCCGCGACCTCGGCGGCGACCACGAACATGTAGGCGACGGCGGCACGGGGGCGGAAGATCCCGGGCAGGCCGATCACCGGCACCCCGGCGGCGCGGGCGCCGTCGACGAGGGCCCCGCCGGTGCTGGCGACGACGCGGCGTACGCCCAGCGCCTCGGCGGCCTCGAAACAGGCGAGGGTCTCCTCGGTGTTGCCGGAGTAGCTGGAGCAGAGCACCGCCCACTCCGGGGTGGTCCAGCTGGGCAGCCCGTATCCGCGCACGGTCAGCAGCGGTCGGGTCAGGCGGTCGCCGAGCGCGGCGGCCGCGAGGTCGGCGCCGATCGCCGAGCCTCCCATCCCGCAGACCATCAGGCCGGCCGCCTCGGCCGCCTCCAGGCGCGCGGTTTCGACCCGCCAGAGGGCGTCGCGAAGGTGGTCGGGGATGGCGAGGACGTCGTCGATCACGGGGCTCTAGGCGGGAACTCTTTCATCCCTGCCGACCACCGCGCCTTCGAGCCTTGCCCCGGGCTCGACCGCCACTCCCGGGGCGAGCACCGAGCCGAGCACCCGGGAGCCCTCGCCGACCGTGCAGCCGTCGAGCAGGACCGAGTCGCGCAGCTCCGCCCCGGCGCCGACCTCGCAGCCCGGGGCGACGACGGCGCGTGGGCCGACCGTCGCCGTTGCCGCGATGGCGGCGCCGGCGGCGACGAGGACGCCGGGGGCGGTCGGCTCGACCGCGGTCTCCACCCCGCCCTCGAGGATGTCCCAGCTGGCCTGCAGGTAGCGCTCGGGGGTGCCGATGTCCATCCAGTAGCCGTCGAGCGGCAGCGCCCGCAGGCCGGCGCCGACCAGCCGTGGGAAGACCTCACGCTCGATCGAGACCTCCCGGCCGGCCGGGATCAGGTCGAGGACCGAGCGCTCCAGCACGTAGGCCCCGGCGTTGATCTCGCCGGGAACGGCCTCGCCGGTCTTCTCGCGGAACTCGAGCACGGCGCCGTCCTCGTCGCGGCTGACCAGGCCGTAGGCCGAGGAGTCCTCGACCGGGTGGAGGGCCAGGGTCGCCCGCGCCCCCGCGCGCTCGTGCTCGCGCAGCAGCGCGGTCAGGTCGAGGTCGGTGAGGACGTCGCCGTTGAGGGCCAAGAAGCGGTCGTCGAGCGCGTCGCCGAGCGCCTCGGCGGCAAACCGGATCGCCCCCGCGGTGCCGCGGCGGTCGGGCTCGACCACGTAGCGCAGCCGCGTGCCCCGGTGCTCGTCCTCGCCGAGCGCCCGGCGCAGCACGTCGGGCCGGAAGCCGCAGGCGAGCACCACCTCATCGACCCCGTGCCCGGCCAGCCACTCGACCATGTAGGCGAGGAAGGGCCGGTCGACCAGGGTCAACGCCGGCTTCGGGACGTCATCCGTGAGCGGGCGCAGGCGGGTGCCCTCGCCACCGACGAGGACTACCGCCTGCATCAGTCCGATGCCGCCGGTGCCATCCCGCGAGCGGCGGTGCCGATCCCCTCGTACTCGAAGCCGGCGGCAAGCAGGCTGTCCGCGTCGAGGAAGTTGCGGCCGTCGACGACGAAGGCCCGCGACATCCGCGCCGCCACATCGCTCCAGTCGAGCTCGGCGAACTCGCCCCACTCGGTGACCAGCACGGCGGCGTCGGCGCCGTCGAGCGCCTCCAGGGCCGAGCTGGCCATCTCGACCGAGCCGAGCAGTTCGCTGGCCCGGTCCTGGGCGACCGGGTCATATGCGACCACGTCGGCGCCCTCGCCCTGCAGCCGCGCCGCCAGGACCAGGCTCGAGGCCTCGCGCATGTCGTCGGTGTCGGGCTTGAAGGCGAGCCCGAGCAGCGCGATCCGCTTGCCGATCAGCGAGCCGAGGTGCTTCTCGAGCTTGCCGACCACGCGCCGCTTCTGCAGCTCGTTGACCTCGATCACCGCGGTCAGCAGCTGGAAGTGGTAGCCGGTGTTGCCGGCCAGCATCTTCAGGGCGCTGACGTCCTTGGGGAAGCAGGAGCCGCCGTAGCCGATCCCCGCCCTCAGGAAGGAGCTGCCGATCCGCTCGTCGAGGCCCATCCCGCGGGCGACCTGGCCGACATCGGCGCCGACCTCCTCGCAGACGTTGGCGATCTCGTTGATGAAGGAGATCTTGGTCGCCAGGAAGGCGTTCGAGGCGAGCTTGATCATCTCGGCGCTAGCGACGTCGGTGCGGAGGATCTCGCCGCCGAGCGGCTCGTAGAGTCCGGCGACCGCGTCGGCCGCGGCCTCGTCGCCGGGGTCGGCGCCGATCACCACCCGGTCGGGGTTCATGAAGTCCTTGACCGCCGAGCCCTCCTTGAGGAACTCCGGGCAGGAGACGTAGGAGAGGCCCGGCAGGTCGCGGCGGATCGACTCGCCGGTCCCGGCCGGCACGGTGCTCTTCATGATCAGCACGTGGTCGCTGTCGGCGGAGAGCTCGGCGACCACCGAGCGGACCCGCGAAAGGTCGGCGTCGCCGGAGTAGGTCGGCGGCGTGTCGACGCAGACGAACAGCAGCCGCGCCCCCTCCAGCAGCTCCGACATGTCGGTCGTGAAGGTGATCCGCTCGGCGTTGCGCCGCAGCAGCTCCTCGAGGCCGGGCTCGTGGATCGTCACCTCGCCGCGCGAGAGCGCCTCGACCTTCTCGGGAAGGATGTCCCGGGCGATGACCCGGTGGCCGAGCTCGGCGAAGCAGGCAGCCGTGACGAGGCCCACCCAGCCGACTCCGATTACCCCTACCGGCTGACGCTCCTCGCTCATCTGCTGTTCCTTCCTCTCTTCTTTTTCTTGGCGACGATCACGTCCGCCGAGCGGGCGATCCCGATCATCTGGTCATTGGTCAAGGTGTTCAACAGGTCGTTGGAGACCCAGTAGCTGTTGTCCCCCCGCCGCCAGGCGACCACCGAGATCCGGTCGCCTTCGACGAAGATGTCGTATTCGCGCCCGTTGATGCTCTTGGTCAGCGAGGGATTGTCGAGGATCGGGGGGTCGGACCAGCCCTGCAGGCCCTGAACCCCGAAATAATGGGTTTCGTAATAGGGGCCGAAGGAGGCGACCATCCGGTAGGCCCCGTGCCGGTTCCCGTCCTCGTCCTTGACGTGGTAGACGCGCGGGTCCTGGACGTGCAGGTAGCTGTTGCTTTCCACGTAGGCGGCTTCCGAGGGCAGCCGGGTCGGGTAGAAGACCGGGAAGCCGCCGCCGAACTTTCGGGCGGCGGTCTCGGCCTCCAGTTCGCCGGCTTCGCGCGCCGGCACCAGGCCGTCACTGCCGGGCGGCTTCGGCTTGGCGATCTTGGCGATCTGCTTCTTCTGCCGCTTCGCCTCCCGCTTGGCGGCCCGCCGCGCTTCGCCCTTCTTCGCTTCGCTCTCCTTCTTCTTGGCCTTCGTGGTGCTCTGTTCCTCGGAGTCGCGTGGGCCGCCGCTCGCTTCGATGCCGAGGAACTGGTCGACCGCCCCGTCGATCGCTTCCTGGGAGGCGTAGACGTAGCTGGGACCGAGCGTAGCCGGGAAGTGAACCTCCTTGATCTCCGCGTTGCGGGAGGCGAGGAACAGTTTCAGGACCTGCAACATCGTTTCCTTGTCGTTGATGTCGGAGGTCGTGTATTTGGTGAAGATGTCGATCAACCCGCTCTGGTCAAATACCAGGTCCTGGACCGAGATCCGCTGCCGGGCGGCGCTGATGAAGTCCTGCTGGCGAGCCGAGCGAACCAGGTCCGTGTCGGTGTGCCGGTAGCGCACGTACTGCAGCGCTTTCTTGCCGCAGAGCAGCTGGTAGCCCGGCTGGACGTTGATTTCGGCGTACTGTTCGTCGGCCGGCACGCCGACGTTGGAGTGGAAGTAGCGGCGATCGACGTCGGTGTAGACGCAGCCGATCGCGTAGACGGCGCGCACGAAGCCGAGGAAGTCGACGTTGACGACGTGGTTGATCGGCAGCCCGGTCATCTCCTTGACCGTCTGCAGGGTCAGCTTGGGACCCCCGTAGGTATACGCTTCGTTGAACTTGCCGGTCCCGTAGCCGGGGATTTCGACCTTGAGGTCGCGCGGGATCGACATCACCGCGATCGCGTTGCGATCGGGGTCGAGGCGCAGCAGCATCGTCGTGTCCGAGCGTCCCGGGTCTTCGTCGAATTCGGCCCCGGCGCGCTTGTCGGAGCCGAGGATGAGGATGTTCTGGGCGTCGCCGCCCTCGACCGTCGCCAGGTAACGCTGCAGCTTGTTGCTGTAGACGTTGTTGTGCGAGAGCGCCTCAGCGATGCTGTCCAGGTAGACGAGCACGCTGATCGCGGTCGCGCCGGCGCAGGCGGCGACGATGACGAACGAGGCCAGCGTGAAGCGCAGCCAGTAGCGCTTGCGTTTCGGCGCCGGCTCCGGGTCCCCCTGCGGCGGTGGCTTACGCGGCCCCCAGCCGCTCTGGGGCGGCTCAGTCATCGAGGCGGTCCGGGATCGACCGCAGGAAGGACTCCAGTGCCTGCCGGTAGGTCTCCAGCGAGGAGACCGAGACCCACTCCCCGGGACCGTGGTGGCCGGCGCCGACCGGACCGAACTCCACCGCCGGGACCCCAACCCGCAGGAAGGAGACCGCGTCGGAGGCGCCGTCGCGACCGACGCTCGTTGGCTCGCCGTCGTGGTGCGCCTTCGCCGCCTCGCGGAGCGCCCGCACGAAGGCCGACTCGCGGTCGACCGTCGCCGGCGGCCGGGTGAAGAGCTGTGCTGCCGAGGCACCGGCGAGCCCCTGCACCTCGGCGAGGATCGCGGCGGGGTCCTGATCGGGCAGGTAGCGGATGTCGACGTCGATGACGCATCGGTCGGGAACCTTGTTCAGCGCGTCGCCGCCCCAGATCCGGCCCAGGTTGATGGAAGGGCGGTCGAACAACTCCGAGCTGTGCCTGGCAAACGGTAGCGACTCGATACTGCGGAAAACGTCGATCGCGTTGAGGACAGCGTTGTCGCCCAGCCACGGCGTCGCCCCGTGCGCGGCCGTCCCCTCGACCTCCAACCGCAGCGCCAGCACGCCCTTCGCCTCGATGCCGATGTGGAGGTCGGTGGGCTCGCCGGTGATCGCGAAGTCGCCGATGAAGCCCGTGTCGACGAGGTGGTCGCTCCCCCGCTGGACTTCCTCCTCGGACTCCTCGTCGCCGACGATCCCGAGGCGCACCCGCACCCCGTCCTGGTCCCGCAGCGAGGCGGCGACGACCAGCATCGCCGCCAGCGCCCCCTTCATGTCGTAGGCGCCGCGCCCGTAGAGCCGGTCCCCTTCAATCCGCGGCTCGAACTGGTCCGCGTGGGCCGGCACGACGTCGATATGCCCGTGCAGGACAACGGTCGGCGCTTCCTCCGGCCCCACCTCGGCCTTGAGCACGGGAAGCCCCCGCACCTCGTCGCTGACCGCCTCGATCCCGCGGGCGTCCAGCCACCCCTTCACGAACCCGGCGGCCTCCGCGATGCCCTCCGGCTCGCAGGTCTCGAACCCGATCAACCGCTGGGCCAGCGCCACGAGTTCGTCGGTCACGATGCGCTCGAGAATTGCCGGGGGTCAAGCCGGCGGATCATCCCTCAGCGATCGCCAGAAACGCTTCGGCCCGGTCCCGGTCTTTCTTCGCGCGGGCGAAGTCGGCGCTCCCCTGCTCGCACTCGGAGAGACGCCGCTCGGCGTCGGAGAGCTGTTCTTTGAGGGTTCCGGCGTCGAGGTCCTCGGGCGCGATCGCCTCCTCGATGAGGAGCCGGGCGCGGTTGCCGAAGATCTGCAACCAACCGTGGGCCTGGGCGTAGCGCTTCACCTCCGAGTCGGAGACCCGGAGGCGCAGCTCGGCCGGCTGCAGGGCCGCCAGCAGCGGCGCGTGGTTGGCGAGGATGCCGATCTCGCCGACCTCGGTCCGGGTCGAGACCTGGCGCGCTTCGCCGGCCCAGACCTCACCCTCGGGGGTGAGGACCTCGACGTCGAGCATGTGGTCGGCGGCCACGGGTCAGTCCTAGGCGGCCGCGGCGGCGCCGGCGTTCTCGGTGACCTGGTCGATCGAGCCCTGCATGTAGAAGGCTCCCTCGGGCAGGTCGTCGTGGACGCCGTCGAGGATCTCGCGGAAGCCGCGGACCGTCTCCGCGACCGGCACATACTCACCGGTCCGGCCGGTGAACTGCTCGGCGACGAAGAACGGCTGCGAGAGGAAGCGCTCGATCTTGCGGGCGCGCGAGACCGTCTGTTTGTCCTCGTCGGAGAGCTCGTCGATGCCGAGGATGGCGATGATGTCCTGCAGCTCCTTGTAGCGCTGCAGCACCTCCTGGACGTCGGTCGCGGTCCGGTAGTGCTCCTCGCCGACGACGTCCGGCTTGAGGATCGTCGAGGTCGAGTCGAGCGGGTCCACGGCGGGGTAGATCCCTTTCTCGGAGATCGCCCGGGAGAGGGTCGTGGTCGCGTTGAGGTGGGCGAACACCGAGGCCGGAGCCGGGTCGGTGAGGTCGTCGGCGGGGACGTAGACGGCCTGCACCGAGGTCACCGAGCCGCGCTCGGTGGAGGTGATCCGCTCCTGCAGCCCGCCCATCTCGGTCTCCAGCGTCGGCTGGTAGCCGACCGCCGAAGGCATGCGCCCGAGCAGCGCCGAGACCTCGGAGCCCGCCTGGACGAAGCGGAAGATGTTGTCGATGAACAAGAGCACGTCCTGGCCGCCCTGCTCGCGGTAGTACTCGGCCATCGTCAGGCCGGAGAGGGCGACGCGGAGGCGGGCGCCGGGCGGCTCGTTCATCTGACCGAAGACGAGCATCGTCTTGTCGATCACGCCCGACTCTTTCATCTCGAGCCAGAGGTCGTTCCCCTCGCGGGAGCGCTCGCCGACGCCGACGAAGGCGGAGAGGCCGGAGTGCTCCTCGGCGATGTTGCGGATCAGCTCCTGGATCAGCACGGTCTTGCCGACGCCGGCGCCGCCGAACAGCCCGACCTTGCCGCCTTTGGCGTAAGGCGCGAGCAGGTCGATGACCTTGATCCCGGTCTCGAGCATCTCCTGCGTCGGGGTCAGGTCGGAGGCCGACGGAGCCGGACGATGGATCGGCCAACGCTCCTTCACCTCGACCTCGGGGCCGTTGTCGATCGGCTCGCCGAGCAGGTTGAAGATGCGGCCGAGGGTGGCCTCGCCGACCGGGACGGTGATCGGGCCGCCGGTGTCGACGACGCGGTCGCCGCGCTGGATGCCGTCGGTGGCGTCCATCGCCACCGCGCGCACCCGGTCGTCCCCGAGGTGCTGCTGCACCTCGCAGACGAGCTGCGTCGTCTCGCCGTCGCTGCCGCCCGACATCTCGATCTTCACCGCGGAGTAGATCTCCGGCAGGGTGTCGGGGAAGACGGCATCGATGACCACTCCCGTGACCTGCTCGACGCGACCTACGTTGGTTCCGTTGTTCTCAGCCATGTTTCCTTTTTGCTCGGTTTGAGTCTTACCCCAGCGCCTCGGCGCCGCCGACGACCTCCAAGATCTCCTGCGTGATCTCCGCCTGACGGACCCTGTTCATCTCCAGGGTGAGGTCGTCCATCATCTGCTCCGCGTTCTCCGCGGCGTTGCGCATCGCGGTCATCCGCGCTCCCAGCTCAGAAGCGGCGGACTCCAGGAGCGCCCGGTAGACGGAAATCGTCACGTACTCGGGAATCAGTCGCGCCAGCAGCTCCTCTGGGTCGGGCTCGTATTCCCACTGCGAGCGCGCCTGGGCCTGCTCGGCATCGGTCAACTCCTCGTCTCCGCTCGATTCCTCCACGCCCTCGCCGACCACCTCGGCCTGCTGAAGGGGAAGCAGCGTCTGCCGCCAGACGTGCTGGGTGAGCGGCGAGACGTAGCGGTTGTAGACCAGTTCGACCCGGTCGAGGTCGCCGTCGACGTAGCGCGCGGTCAGCTCCTCGCCGATCTCGCGGGCGTTGGCGAAGGTGGGCCGGTCGGTGAAGCCGACGTAGGAGGTGCGGACGTCCTCCTTGCGGAAGGTCAGGGTCGAGACGCCCTTGCGGCCGACCACGGAAAAGGCCGGCGTCGCGCCCTCCTCGCGGACCCGGTCGCGGGTGCGCATGCCCTCGCGGATCACGTTGGTGTTGAAGGCGCCGGCCAGGCCGCGGTCGCCGGTGACGAGAACGACTCCGACGTTGTCGATGCTCTCGTGCTCGTCGAGCACCGGCACCCGCGGCAACCCGCCGGCCCGCTCGGCGGCGAGGCGGGTCAGCTTGCGCATCCCCTCCGCATAGGGGCGGAGGGCGTCGATCCGCTGCTCGGCGCGCCGCAGGCGCGCCGCCGCGACCATCTCCATCGCCCGCGTGATCTTGTTGATGTTCTTGATCGACGCGATGCGATTCTTGACTTCCTTCTGCGTGGCCATGAGAGAACCCGGGGCTGACTAGGCAGCCGTCGCCTCCGCCTCGGTACGAGCCGGGGCCTCGCGCTCCTCCTTCGACTTGACGCGGTCGGACTCGCCGGCCTCCAGCGCGTCGCCGTGCTCGTCGAAGTCGGGGCCGAAGTCGTCGACGAAGTCCTTGATCGCCGCGCCCAGCTCCTCCTCGTCGGCCTCCTCGAGCTTGCCGGTGTCTTCGATCCGCTTGAGGAGATCGGCCTTCTCGGAGTGGAGGCGGACCCGCAGGTCGGCGAGGAACTCGCCGACGCGATCGACCTTGATCCGGTCGAGGTAACCACCGGTGCCGGAGTAGATCGCGGCGACCTGATCGGGGACCGAGAGCGGTTCGCGCTCTTTCTGTTTGAGCAGCTCGACCAGCCGTTCGCCGCGGGTCAACGCTTTCTGCGTCTCCGCGTCGAGCTCGGAGCCGAACTGGGCGAAGGCCTCGAGGTCGCGGTACTGGGAAAGGTCGAGCTTCAGCTTTCCGGCGACCTTCTTCATCGCCTTGGTCTGGGCGTTACCGCCGACCCGGGAGACCGAGATGCCGACGTTGATCGCCGGCCGCACGCCGGAGAAGAACAGATCGGACTCGAGGAAGATCTGCCCGTCGGTGATCGAGATCACGTTGGTCGGGATGTAGGCGGAGACGTCGGAGGCCTGGGTCTCGATGATCGGCAACGCCGTCAGCGAGCCGCCACCGAGCTCGTCGTTGAGTTTGACCGCCCGCTCCAGGAGCCGTGAGTGCAGGTAGAAGACGTCGCCGGGGTAAGCCTCGCGGCCGGGCGGGCGCCGCAGCAGCAGCGACATCTGCCGGTAGGCGTAGGCGTGTTTGGTGAGGTCGTCGTAGACGCAGAGCGCGGCTTTGCCGTTGTAGAGGAAGTGCTCCGCCATCGCGCAGCCCGCGTAGGGGGCGATGTACTTGATCGGGGCGGCCTCGTCGGCGGGGGCGGCGACGATGATGGTGTTCTCCATCGCCCCGGCCTCCTCGAGGATCTCGCGGACCTGGACGACGGTCGACATCCGCTGGCCGATCGCGACGTAGACGCAGATCAGGTCCTTGTCCTTGTTGTTGATGATCGTGTCGATCGCGATCGCCGTCTTGCCGGTCTGGCGGTCGCCGATGATCAGCTCTCGCTGGCCGCGGCCGATCGGGATCATCCCGTCGATCGCCATCAGGCCGGTCTGGACCGGCTCGGTGACCGGCTGGCGCTCGACGACGCCGGGGGCTTTGAACTCGGCCGGGCGGGTCTCGGTCGTGTTGACGTCGCCGCGGTCGTCGAGCGGGCGGCCGAGCGGGTCGACCATGCGGCCGAGCAGCTGCTCGCCGACGGGGATCTCGAGCAGGTGGCCGGTGCGCTTGACAGTGTCGCCCTCGACGATCTTGTCCCACTCGCCGAACAGCACGGCGCCGACGTTGTCGGCCTCGAGGTTGAGGGCCAGGCCCGTCACTCCATGGGGCAGGTCGAGCATCTCCAGCGCCATGCAGTTGTCGAGGCCATGCACGCGGGCGATGCCGTCGGCCACCGAGAGGACGGTGCCGACCTCCGAGAGGTCGGCGGAATCGGTCTCCAACCCCTCGATGCGCTCGCGAAGAATGCTTGCGATCTCGTCCGGCTTGATCTCCATCGGGTGCTCTCTGCCTCCTTACGCCGCGCTGGCGACGCTTTTTCGAAGTTTCTCCAAGCGAGTGCGGATGCTCGCGTCGAGGACCATGTTTCCAACCTGAAGGACGATGCCACCGAGGATGCCGTCGTCGACCCGGCTGGCGAGGTCGACCTCCTCCCCGGTCTGCCGTTCGACCTCCTGGCCGATTTTCTTCACGACCGCTTCGTCGAGTTCGACGGCGCTGGTGACGGTGACGTCGAGACGCCGGTTCTCCTTCTTCCAGAGCTCGTCGAGCTCGCGCCGGATCCGGAAGATTTCCGGCATCCGGTGCTTCTCGGCGAGCAGCTCGAGGAAATTCGTCAGCTCCGGCTCGGCGCCGGAGATCGCCCGCTTCAGCCCATCCACCTTGTCAGCCGTAGATAGGTAAGGGCTAAAGAGGAACACCTGCAGCTCGCGGTTGCCGTCGACCGCATCGGTGAACTGGGCCAGCTGCGACTGCAGAGCGTCGAGCTTGCCGCGGTCCTTGCCGGCCTCGAAGAGGGCCTCGGCGTATACGCGAGCTGCCTCGGCCATCGCCTAGTTCTTCTCCGCTCCGGAGAGAGCCGAGAAATCGACCTCGCTGAGGGCCTCCTCGACGAGACGCTTCTGGTCCTCGGCGTCGAGGCTCTTGCGGGTGACTTTCTCGGTCGCCAGCACGGTGAGGTCGGCGACCTCCTTGCGGATCTGCTCGAGCGAGCGGCGGGTCTCCGCCTCGATGTCGCGCTTTGCCGCGGAGACCAGCTCCTCGCGCTTCTCCTTGCCGGCCGTGGTCGCCTCGGCTTCGGCGACCTCGGCCGCCTTGCGGGCGCGGGCCATGATGTCGTCGGCCTGCTCCCGAGCCTCGGCGAGCCGGCCGCGATACTCGGCCAGCAGCTCGTCGGATTCGCGGCGCTGCCGTTCGGCGGCGTCGATCGACTCGGCGATCGTCTTCGCCCGTTTGTCCAGGGCCTCCTGGATTTTCGGGAAGGCGAGCTTGCTCAACACCCACATGGTGAAGAGGAAGAGCACCAGGGTCCAGATCATCAGCCCCAGGCCCGGGGAGACGAGGAAGCTGCCACCGCCTTCCTCGCCCCCGGCCTCGGCGGCCAACGGGACGATCGCGCCTATGTAGCCGAGCAACTCCATCTGCCTAGAGGAAGAAGGCGATGAGGCCGAAGATGAACGTGTAGAAGGCCACGGCCTCGGTCAGCGCGAAGCCGAGCCAGCGGATGCTCTGGAGCTCGTCTTTCATCTCCGGCTGACGGGCGACCGACTCGATCTCCTTGCCGAAGATGAAGCCGATGCCGATGCCGGCGC
>CBIHMQ010000019.1:0-17772 GCA_966211075.1 uncultured bacterium | reverse complement strand
GCTGGCGCTGGCGGCGCTGGCGGGCTGCTCCCTGGTCCTGGCGACGGGAGCCGTGGCCGGCAACGCCGCCCAGGTTCCGGCCACCACGGTCGTCCTCGGCGAGACCTCGAACGCGCCCGACCCGTCCTGCCCGGGCCTGCCCTGCCAGGCGATCGGCAGCGTCACCGGCTTCCAGGTCAGCAACGGCCAGACCCGCTCGCCATTCATCGTGCCCCACGACGGGACCGTCACAGCCTGGTCCCTGACCCTGGCCCAGCCGACGAACAAGCAGCGCTCCTTCTTCAATGGCTTCTTCGGCACGCCGCCGGAGGCGCGCCTCTCGATCCTCCGCCGCGTCGCGGGGACCAACCCTCCCCGCTACACGCTGCGCTCGCAGAGCTCGATCAAGGTCCTGACCCCCTACCTCGGGCAGACCGTCAAGTTCGGCTCCTCGCTGAAGGCCGAGCAGGGCGACATCGTCGCCATCACGGTGCCGACCTGGGCCCCGGCTTTCGCCCAGGACCTGCCCTCGACCAGCGTCTGGCGGGCCAGCCGCGCTCCCGGCAAGTGCACCAACTCGACCGACATCCGCCAGGGCGAAGCACAGGAGCGGGTGGGGAGCAGGGCAACCTACGGCTGCCGCTACTCCACCGCCCGCCTGCTCTACACGGCGACCCTCACCGAGGGCCGCTGACTTCGACCGTCTAGGCCGCCGCCGAGGGGAGGACCCTCGGCGTCGCCTGATCTTTCGGCAGCGCCGCGGCACCGGCGATCAGGCTCTGGAACTCGTTCAGGGCCAGGTGGCCGACCGCCTCGAGGATCTCCTCGTCGGTCCAGCCGCTCTCCCGAGCCTCCTCATGGAGGTGCAGGGGCGGAGGTCCGTCGGCCTGTAATGCCGCCTTCAGGTAGACGAGCAGCGCCTCCTCCTTGGGGTCGGCGGAGCTGAAGCTCCGCGCTCGCGACACCTCGTCGAGCCCGAGGCCCGCCCGTTTCGCCGACTTCGCGTGCTGGGCGATGCTGTAGGGGTCCTCGCGGTACTCGGCGACGGCCAGGGCGATCCGCTCCCGGGTCGCCTGTGGCAGTACGCCCCCGCGCAGCTCCGAGCGCATCCGCGTGTAGGCACGCAGGACCGCCGGCGAGCCGGCCAGGACGCCGATGAACTTGGTCACCGCGCCGCCCGTCGCCTGGATGGTCTTGATCAGCGGCGCGCTCTCGTCGGGCGCCGTCAGCTCGTCGTGGATATGGAACCTGCTCACTGCGGTTTTGACCGTCACTTCGCCTCTTGCCTCCAGCTCCTGCGGGTGGCAATTCCGCTTTACAGAGCCTTTACTTGGCCTTTACTTTACTTTCAGCCACTAACTTACGAGGAGTAAGTTATACCTGCTTTCGGATGCCTCCGCAAGCGGTCCGGTGTCCCAGGCGTCTACCCGCTTTACGGCTTTATGCACCTGCGGGGTTCCTTCGCCTATCGTTGCGGCCCTCTCGCGGACAAGCCAAGGAGGCCGGAATGGCAGACCAACCACGCAGTGCCGGCGACGTCATCGACGCCGTCAAGCAAAACGACGTGCGCTTCGTCCGCCTTTGGTTCACCGACGTTCTCGGCCAGCTGAAGAGCTTCTCGATCAACGCCGCCGAGCTCGAGGACGCCTTCGACGGCGGCATGGGCTTCGACGGCTCCTCGATCACCGGCTTCAACCCGATCGAGGAGTCGGACATGATCGCTATGCCCGATCCCTCCACCTTCGCGCTGATCCCCTGGCGCCCGGAGGAGGGCAACGCCGTCGCGCGAATGTTCTGCGACGTCCGCGTCCCCGGCGGCGGCCCCTACGAGGGCGACCCGCGCTGGATCCTGCGCCGGGCGCTGACGCGGGCCGAGGAGATGGGCTTCGATGCCTACAACGTCGGCCCCGAGCTGGAGTTCTTCTACTTCAAATCCGCGAAGCCGGCCGACGGCGTCCCCGAGGTTCTCGACGAGGGCGGCTACTTCGACCTGACCACCCTCGACGCCGGCTCCGACGTCCGCCGCGAGACCATCCTGGCGCTCGAGAAGATGGGCATCCACGTCGAGTACGCCCACCACGAGGTCGGGCCCTCCCAGCACGAGGTCGACATGCGCTACAAGAACGCGCTCGAGATGGCCGACGACTGCATGACGTACCGGATCGTCGTCAAGGAGTACGCGATGAAGTACGGCTGGCACGCGACCTTCATGCCGAAGCCGCTGTTCGGCGAGAACGGTTCCGGGATGCACGTCCACCAGTCGCTCGCCAAGGACGGCAAGAACGCCTTCTACGACGAGGACGACCCGTACTTCCTCTCGGCGACCGCGAAGTCGTTCATCGCCGGCCAGCTCAAGCACGCGCGGGAGATCTCGCCGCTGTTCGCCCAGTGGGTCAACTCCTACAAGCGCCTCGTTCCCGGCTACGAGGCGCCGGTCTACCAGGCGTGGTCGCGGCGCAACCGCTCGGCGCTGATCCGGGTGCCGCTCTACCACCCCGGCAAGGAGGGGGCGACCCGGGCCGAGCTGCGCTGTCCTGACCCGGCCTGCAACCCGTACCTGTGCTTCGCGGGGATGCTCCAGGCCGGCCTGGAAGGGATCGAGAAGGGCTACGAGCTGCCCGAGCCGATGGAGCAGAACCTCTACCACCTCTCCCAGGAGGAGCTGACCCAGCAGGGGATCGAGCAGCTGCCGGCGACGCTTGGCGAGGCGGTCGAGGTCGCCGCCGACTCGGAGCTGGTCCTGCGCACCCTCGGCGAGCACACCTTCCGCCGCTTCGTCGAGATCAAGCGGCAGGAATGGGACGAGTACCGCGTCCAGGTGACGCCGTACGAGATCGAAAACTTCCTGCCGATCCTCTGAGGCGGCGGCGATGGCGACCCTCCACGTCCTCCGCGTCTTCGCCGACGAGGCGGGCGACCACGGCAACCCCCTCGGGGTCTTCCTCGGCGGCGCGGAGGTGCCGGCCGAGCGGCGCCAGGCGGTCGCCCACGAGCTCGGGTTCTCGGAGACTGTCTTCGTCGACGACGCGGAGCGGGCGTTGTGCCGGATCTTCACGCCGGGGATGGAGCTGCCCTTCGCCGGCCACCCGATGGTCGGGACCGCCTGGTTGCTGGCCCGCGAGGGCGAGCCGCCCGAGCAGCTGCGGCCGCCGGCCGGGATCGTCGACGTGCGCCGCGAGAGCGAGCTGACCTTCGTCGCCGCCAAGGCCGAGTGGTCGCCGCCCTGGGAGCTGATCGAGGCCGAGAGCGCCCAGGCGGTGGCGGCAATGACCGAGCCGCCAGCTGGCGGCGGCGACCTGCCCTTCTGCTGGGCCTGGGCGGACGAGGCGGCCGGGCAGGCCCGCGCCCGTTGCTGGTCGCTGGAGGACATCGGCGAGGACGAGGCGACGGGATCGGCGGCGATCATGCTCGCCGTCGCCCTCGAGCGGCCGGTGACGATCCGCCAGGGGGAGGGGTCGCTGCTCTACGCGGCGCCGCTCGACGAAGGACGCGCCGAGGTCGGCGGCCGCGTCGTCCTAGACGAGGTCCGAGAGCTCGCGCTCTAGCGCCGCCGGGTCTGTGACGGGCAGCCGGCAGGCGAAGTTCTCGCAGACGTAGGCGGCGGCCCGCCCGTCGACCGTCGTGCGGCCGGCGAGCAGGGGCGGCTCCGCGGTGCCCTCCGGGCCGCCCGCGAGGACCAGGTGCGGCCGGAACTCCGCGCGCACCACCGCCGCCAGCTCGTCGACGTCCTCGCCGACCAGTGCCACCTCGCGGCTCGCGGAGAGGTGGAAGTCGAGGGCGCGCAGCAGGTGGGCGAAGGACTCGGGGTGGCGGGCGGCCGGGTCGGCGAAGAGGGCGAAGACGTCCTCGGCCTGGCGCTCGTGGGAGCGCTCGCCGGTCAGGGCGGCGAGCCGGAGCAGGCCCAGCGCCGTGGCGCTGTTGCCGGAGGGGATCGGGTGGTCGCCGAGCTCCTTGCGGCGGACGATCAGATCCTCGTGGTCGGCGGAGGTCGAGAAGAAGCCGCCGCGCTCGGGATCGCCGAAGCGGGAGACGATCTCCTCGCCGAGCTCGCGGGCGCGGGCGAACCAGCGCGGTTCGAAACCGGCTTCGTAGAGGGTCAGCAGCGCTTCGAGGAGGAAGGCGTGGTCCTCCAGGTAGGCGTTGAGGCGGGCGTCGCCGTCCTTGTAGGTGCGCAGCAGGCGGCCCTCGGCGTCGCGGAGCGAGGCGTCGACGAACTCGGCGCAGGCGCGGGCCGCGTCGAGGTAGTCCTCCCGGCCGAGCACGGCGCCGGCGTCGGCGAGGGCGGCGATCGCCAGCGCGTTCCAGGAGGCGAGGCGCTTGTCGTCGAGGCCGGGCCGGACGCGTCCGGCCCGGGCGGCGAGCAGGGCCGCGCGGGCGGCCGCAAGGCCCTCCGGCTCAGGCGCGCTGGCGCCGCCGGCGAGGTGGAGGACGTTGGCGCCCTCGAAGTTGCCGGCCCCGGTGACGCCGTAGTGGGCGAGGACGGCCTCGGGGTCGGGCGCGCCCGCGGCGCCCCCGCCGGGGCCGGTGTCCCCCAGCGCCGCCCGCACCTGGTCGGGCGTCCAGACGTAGAAGCGGCCCTCCTCGCCCTCGGAGTCGGCGTCGAGAGCCGAGTAGAAGCCGCCCTCGGGGCCGCGCATCTCGCGCAGCATCCAGTCCAGCGTCTCCTCGCAGACGCGCCGGTAACGCTCGTGGCCGAGCACCTGCCAGCCGTGCAGGTAGGCACGGGCGAGCAGGGCGTTGTCGTAGAGCATCTTCTCGAAGTGGGGAACGAGCCAGGCGCCGTCGACCGAGTAGCGGGCGAAGCCACCGCCGAGCTGGTCGTAGATCCCGCCGGCCAGCATCGCGTCCAGGGTGCGTTCGACGTGGGCGGTCTCGCCGCGGGCCAGCAGCAGCTCCAAGGCCGAGGCGGGCGGGAACTTGGGGGCGCGGCCGAAGCCGCCGTTTCGCCGGTCCGCCGACTCCAGCAGCAGCGCCACCGCCCCCCGCAGCTGCTCTGCGCCGGGCCGCTCCCCGCTGGCCTCGATCGCGCCGATCGCGCCGAGCCGGGCGCGGACTTCGGGCGCCCGCTCGCGCAGCTCCTCGCGTTTGCGCTCGAAGGCGTCGACGACCGCTTCCATCACCATCCGGAAGCTCGGCATGCCGCGGCTCTCGTCGGGCGGGAAGTAGGTGCCGCCGTAGAAGGGGACCCCGTCGGGGTCGAGGAAGACGGTCATCGGCCAGCCGCCGTGGCCGCTGATCTGCTGGACCGCCTCCATGTAGATGGCGTCGACGTCGGGACGCTCCTCGCGATCGACCTTGACGCTGACGAAGTGCTCGTTCATGTAGGCGGCGGTCGCGGCATCCTCGAAGGACTCGCGCTCCATCACGTGGCACCAGTGGCAGGCCGAGTAGCCGACCGAGAGCAGGATCGGCCGGTCCTCCGCCCGCGCCCGGTTCAGCGCCTCCTCGCCCCACGGGTACCAGTCGACCGGGTTGTCGCGGTGCTGGAGGAGGTAGGGGCTGGTCTCCTGGGCGAGACGGTTGGGCACCGACCCAGCCTACTTATGACAACCGGCAGGCCAACTATTCGTTGTTCGGTATCGCTTAAATTCGAGCGCTGAAGCGGATTGCTCGTATAAGCACTGCTTTTTGCGTGACCACCGACTACCTTTCGCCGGTGAGGAAATCTCCCGCCCCAGAGCCGCCCGACGACGCTATCGAGCGAGTTCTGGCGAAACTCGACGCGGACGACCGGTCGGTCGTGGAGGGGGCGCTCGACCGGGCCGAGAAGACCGAGGCCGAGCTCCGCTACCTGGCCGACCACGATTCTTTGACGGGGCTGCTGAACCGGCGCCGTTTCCGGGCCGAGCTAGACCAGTACGTCTCCTTCGCTGACCGCTACGGCGGCCAGGGGGCGGCGATGGTGATCGACATCGACGGCCTCAAGGAGATCAACGACCGGCTTGGCCACCAGGAGGGAGACAACCTGATCCGTCGCGTCGCCGCTGCCCTGCGTGAGCGCGTGCGTGCCACCGACATCGTCGCCCGGCTCTCCGGCGACGAGTTCGCGGTGCTGATGCCGCAGACCGACACCGCCGGCGCCCTGCAGCTCGGCGAAGATCTGCGCGGCGAGGTCGCCGAGGGGCTGGCGCCGACGCCGGCCGCGGGGACGGCGACGATCAGCGTCGGCGTCGCCATGTTCGGCGGCAAGGAGCGCGACGCGGGGGCGGAGGCGATCCTCGTCGCCGCCGACCAGGCGATGTACCGGGCCAAGGAGAACGGGCGCGACCGCATTGCCCTCTTCCAGGACCCGGCCGAAGCGACGCAGCCGCGCCGCCCGCAAACGACCAGCGCCCGCATCCGCGACGCCCTCACCCAGGACCGCCTGCGGCTCGCCACTCAGCCGATATTCGGTCTCGTCTCGGGCGGGGTCGAGCGCTACGAGCTGCTGCTGCGGATGACCGGGGAGCACGGCGAGCTGCTGCCGGCCGCCTCCTTCATCGAGGTCGCCGAGCGTTCCGGGATGGCCCAGGAGCTGGACCGCTGGGTGGTCGCCCGGGCGTTGAAGCTGATGGCGGAGCGGGAGCGGGAGGGAGACCCGGTCTCGTTGCACGTCAACCTCTCCGGCGCGTCCCTGACCGACGTCTCGGTGCTCGAGTTCATCGAACGGCGCCTCGACGAAGGCGAGGCGGACCCCGGACGCTGCACCTTCGAGATCACCCAGACCGCCCGGATCGAGGACTACGAGTCGGCCGCCGGCTTCGCCGACCGCCTCACCGAGTTCGGCTGCGAAGTCGCGATCGACGACTACGGCGCCGGCTTCGGGCCATTCGAGTACCTGAAGCGGGTGCCCTTCGACGTGATCAAGATCGACGGCTCCTTCATCCGCGAGATGCCCCGCAACGACGCCGACCAGCTGACCGTCAAAGCGATCGTCCAGATCGCCCGCGGGCTCGGCAAGCGGACGATCGCCGAGTTCGTCCAGGACGACGACACGACGCGGATGCTGCGCGAGTACGGCGTCGACATGGCCCAGGGGTTCCACCTCGGGCGTCCGGTCGACGTCGCCGAGGGCCTGGCGCCAGCCTGAGCCCGGCCGCGGCCGCTACTCGCCGCGGAGCTGGGCGCGCCTGATCTTGCCGCTGCTGGTCTTCGGTAGCTCGGCGGCGAACTCGACGATGCGGGGGAACTTGTAGGGGGCGGTCTCGCGCTTGCAGTGCTCCTGCAGCTCCCGGGCGAGCTCGTCGCTGGGCTCGCGGTCGCGAGGGACGACGATCGCCCGGACGACGGCGCCGCGCTCGGGGTCGGGGGCCGCGACCGCGGCCGCCTCGGCCACGGCCGGGTGCGATTGCAGCGCCGACTCGACCTCGAAGGGGCCGATCCGGTAGCCGGAGGAGAGGATGATGTCGTCGTCGCGGCCCTCGAAGAAGAGGTAGCCGTCGTCGTCCTGGCGGACCAGGTCGCCGGTCGCCCACCACTCGCCCTCGAAGCGCTCGCCGTCGAGGTAGCGCGAGAAGAAGGTGGGGGAGGAGTCGGCGCGCAGCTGCAGTTCGCCCAGATCAGTCGCCGCTTCCTCCGCTTCGTGTCCGGGAGCGGCTACCCGGACCTCGATCCCGGGGAGAGGCTTCCCCATCGACCCCCGGCGGACCGGCTCGCCGGCGAGGTTGCCGGTCACCTGGCCGGTCTCGGTCTGGCCGTAGCCGTCGGCCGGCTCGAGGCCGGTCGCGGCGCGGAAGGCGGCGATCGTGTCCGGGTCGAGTGGCTCGCCGGCGGAGACCATCCGCCGCAGCGCCGGCAGCGGCCGCAGTCGCGCCCGCTTGGCCAGCATCCGGTACTCGGTCGGGGCCTGGCAGAGGACGTTGACGCCGAGCGCCTCGGTGAGGTCGAGCCGCTCCTCGGGGTCGAAGCGACCGTCGTGGATGACCGCGGCGGCGCCGGTCAGCCAGGGGGCGAGGAAGACGTTGCGGGCCGACTTCGACCAGCCGGTCGCGGTCGTGCACCAGGCCAGCTCGCCCTTGCGGGAGCCGAACCAGTGCTCGGCCTGGGCCCGCTGGCCGAGCAGGTAGCGGTAGGCGTGGACGACCCCGCGCGGGGCGCCGGTGGTGCCGGAGGTGAAGACGATCAGGGCCGGGTCCTCCGGGCCCATCGCCGCCACCGAGGCGGGCGTCTCCTGGGGGAGGTCCTCGTCGAGGACTTCGGAGACCTCGGCCATCGTCATCGCCGGCACGCCGTCGGGGAGCTCGCCCAGCAGGCGCTCCTCGCCGACGCAGAGCGCCGGCGATGCGGCGGCCACCCGGTGCTCGAGGTCGTGGCGGCGCAACTGCGTGTTGCAGGGCAGCGCCACCGCGCCCATCCGCCAGCAGGCGAGCAGGGCCAGCGCCCACTCGATCCGGTTGCCGGCCAGCGTCATCACCACGTCGCCGCGCTTCACGCCGCGCGCCGCGAAGGCGCCGGAGAGCCCGGCGGAACAGGCGATCAGTTCGCCGAAGTGCCAGTCCCGCCGCTTGCCCTCGCCGTCCACCGCCACGATCCCCAGCCGCGAGGCGGGGGAGCGTTCCATCAGGTCCTCGATCAGGTTCACGGGGGCCAGTCTTACCCACCAACAGCAGCGGTGCCGTGAGACCCGGAGCAGTGGCAGGCGGATCGTGAGAAGGGCTGTGCCCCCCTCCCACGGAGGCTCATGCGGCGACGCTCCGCACCCCCGGAGCCGCCTCAGCTGCGCGACGGTCTCCGGGGGAGGGGGGCACGGCCCTTCTAACCCTGGCTACCGCAATTCAGACGAGCTCTTGCCGAGCAACTGCCTCGCCACGATCAGCAGCTGGATCTGCTGGGTCCCCTCGAAGATGTCGAGGATCTTGGCGTCGCGCGCCCACTTCTCGAGCAGGTCGTTCTCGGCGTAGCCGACGCTGCCGCAGAGCTCGACGCAGCCCAGCGTCACGTCGACGCCGGTGCGGCCGGCCTTGGCCTTGGCCATCGAGGCCTGCAGCGAGTTCGGCTTCGAGTTGTCCGCCATCCAGGCCGCCTGCAGGGTCAGCAGCCAGGCCGCCTCGTAGTCGGCCTCCATCTCCAGGTAGCGCGCCGCGGCGGCGTGCTGGGAGAGGGCGGGCTTGTCGTAATCGATCGTGACGCCGGCTTCCTTGAGGCGCTTGCGCGTCTCCTCCAGCGCCGCCCGGGTGACCCCGACCGCCATCGCGGCGACCAGGGGCCGCGTGTTGTCGAAGGTTTCCATCACCCCGGCGAAGCCCTTCTGCTTGACCTCCGGGTCCCCGAGCAGCGCCTCTTTCGGCACCCGGCAGTCCTGCAGGGTGAAGTTGGCGGTGTCGGAGGCGCGGATCCCGAGCTTGTGCTCGAGCCGGTCCAGCTTCAGGCCGGGGTTGTCGCGCTCGACGATGAACGACTTGATCGCGGCCCGCCCCAGGGAGCGGTCGAGCGAGGCCCAGACGACGATCAGGTCCGCCCGGTCTCCCGAGGTGACGAAGATCTTCTCGCCGTTGAGGACGTACTCGTCGCCGTCGAGCTCGGCGGTGGCGCGGATCGCGGCCGAGTCCGAGCCGGCTTCCGGCTCGGTGATCGCCATCGCCGCCCACTTGCCGCCGTACTTCTCCAGCTGCTCCTCGGTCGCGACCGAGGCGATCGCCGAGTTGCCGAGGCCCTGGCGGGGCATCGAGAGCAGCAGGCCGACGTCGCCCCAGCAGAGCTCGATGATGCCGAGCACGGTGGAGAGGTTGGAGCCGTTGCGGTTCTCGCCGCTGTCGGCACTGTCGTCGCGGCGGACGCCGGCGGCGCCGGCGCCGCCCATGTCGCGGCCCTCGGTCAGGCCGTCGATCAGCGAGGCCAGCATGTCGAGCTCTGGCGGGTACTCGTGCTCGGCCACGTCGTACTTGCGGCTGATCGGCCGGAAGACCTCCTTCGCGACCTGGTTCGCCTGGGTGGCGAGAGGCTTGAACTTCTTGGGGATCTCGAGATTGATCATGTCTTTCCTTTAGTCGTCTCTGGCTCCGGTCCCGGCGCCTAGACGAGCAGGGCGCCCTCCATCACGCCCGCCGCCCGGAGGTCTCGGTACCAGCGCTCGACCGGGTGCTCCTTGACGAAGCCGTGGCCGCCGAGCAGCTGCACGCCCTGGGAGCCGATCTCCATGCCCTTGACGGCGCAGAGCCGGCGGGCGACGGCCGCCTCGCGGTCGAACTTCTCGCCGCGGTCCGCGCGGCTGGCGGCCCGGTAGGTGGCGAGCCGCATCCCGTCGGACTCGATGCCGATGTCGGAGACCGCGAAGGCGACGCCCTGGCGGTTGGAGATCGGTTCGCCGAATGCCTGCCGGTCGTTGACGTAGGGCTTGACGTAGTCGAGCACCGCCTGGGCGGTGCCGACGGCGAGCCCGCACCAGGCGACCCGCGCCCGGTTGACGCACTCCGCGTACTGCTTGGCGGTGAAGGTGCCCTCGCCGAGCAGGGCGTCGGCGGGCAGTTTCACTTTCTCGATCAGCAGGCGGCCGGTGGCGGCGGGGCGCAGCCCCATCGCCGGTTCCGCTTCGACCGAGAGGCCGTCGGTCCCAGACTCGACCACGAACAGGGCCGGGCCGACGCCCTCGGCGTCGGCGGCAATCACGAACAGCTCACACTCCGAAGCCCGCGCGACCAGCGACTTGACGCCGTTCAGGGTCCAGCCGCCGGCGGTCTTCTTGGCCTTGGTCCGCAGCTCCAGCGGGTCGAACAGCGGCCGCGGCTCGAGGATCGCCAGGGCCGCGGCGGGGACGTCCTCGCCGGTGAAGGCCGGCAGGTACTTGGCCTCCTGGTCGGCGCTGCCGTAGAGCCCGATCGCGGTGGCGACGGCGCCGGGGGCGAGGGCCGCGTAGGCGACGCCCATGTCGCCGTGGGCAAGCGCCTCGCCGATCAGGACGCTCGTCACCGCCGACTGCTCGTGCATGACGCCGCCGAGCTCCTCGGGGACGCCGAGCATGTTGACGCCGAGCTCAGTCGCTTCGGCGAGGATCTCCTTCGGCGTCTCGCAGGCGGTGTCGGCGGCGAGCGCGGCGGGGCGGATCTTGTCCGCCGCGAAGGAACGCCCGGCCTCCTGGAACATCTGCTGCTCGTCGTCGGGGCTGATGTCGAACAGGCCCTTGGACTTGCTCTTCTTTTGACGCGCCGGCTTGCCCAGCTGCTGCGCCTGCTTGAAGGTCCGGCCGGCGACGGTCGCCGAGCGGAAGCCGCCCTTGGTCGTCTGGAACAGCGCCCGCTCGACCTGCTTGCGGATGCGGATCCGGTCCAGCAGGTCGGAGCCGGCGAGCCAGTTCAGGGCTCGCAGCCCGACGCCCATGCCGCGCTCGGCGACGCTGGCGCTCTTCTCCTCGGTGGTCGTCGTCACTTCGGGTTCCTCCCGGTCTTCTTGGCTTGCTGGTTGCTCTCGAGCGGCGCGATGCGGCCGTCGAGGTGAGGCGTGTGGCGCTTCGCGTCGCGCACGGAGAAATCGATCTCGCCGCCCTTGCCGTCACGGCTGCCGAACTCGACCTTGGCCGGCAGCAGGATCGGCTTGCGGAACCGCACCTCGGCCTCGAAGGAGTCCGGCGTACGGCTGTCGAGGGCGGCCAGCGCCCGCGCCTTGCTCCACATCCCGTGCGCGATCGCGGCCGGGAAGCCGAGCGGCTTCGCGGTCAGCGAGTGCATGTGGATCGGGTTCCGGTCGCCGGAGACGGCGGCGTAGCGGCGGCCGAGATCGCCGCCGAGGCGCCACTCGGCGCTGGCGACGAACTCGTCCTCGGGGACACCGAGCGGCTCGCGCTCGCCGCCCGCCTCCTTGTCGCCACCGCCGCGGCGCAGCATCGTGCTGACGCTCTCCCAGGCCAACTCCTCGCCGACCCGGGCCTCGGTGACGAGGCCGAAGGTGCGGCCGGAGCGGTGGGGCTGCAGCGGGGTCGGGCGGACGACCAGCTCGATCTCCTCGGCCACGCCGATCGGCCGGTGCTGGACGATCCGGTTCTCGAGGTGGACCAGGCCGACCGCGCCGAACGGGAAGCTGCCGTCGGCCATAACCGCCATGTGAAGCGGGAAGGCCAGCACGTGGGGGTAGGTGACCGGCAGCGAGCCCCGCAGCGGGAAGCCGCAGACCTTGGCGTAGGCGGCCACGTCCTCCGGCCTGGCCTTGACGCCCGCCAGCCGCAGCTCCAGCTCCGGGATCTCCTTGCCGCCGCCCGGCACGAAGGGCAGCAGCGAGAGGCCCGGGATCATCGGCGCCGCCGCCCGCGCGTAGAGCGGCAGGATCTGCGGCGGGCTCTCGAGGGTGCGGGTCGGCATCCTCAGGCCCCCAGCAGGCTCTGGCCGCAGACGCGAACCACGTTGCCGTTGACGCCGGTCGAGGCGGGGGAGGCGAGCCACGCGATCGTCTCGGCGACGTCGACCGGCAGGCCGCCCTGCGAGAGGCTGGAGAGCCGGCGGCCGGCTTCGCGCGGGCCGATCGGCATCGCCGCGGTCATCTTCGTCTCGATGAAGCCGGGGGCGACGGCGTTGATCGTCGCTTTCCGCTTCGCCAGCTCGGGAGCCATCGACTCGACCATCCCGATCACCCCGGCCTTGGAGGCGGCGTAGTTGGTCTGGCCGTTGTTGCCGGCGATCCCCGCCATCGAGGAGACCCCGACGATGCGCCCGTTCGGCCGCAGCAGTTTGGCGTCGAGCAGGGTGTCGTTGATCCGCTCCTCGCTGGAGAGGTTGATCTCCATCAGCTGCGTCCAGCGCTCTTCCGGCATCTTCGCGATCGTCCGGTCTTTGGTGACGCCGGCGTTGTGGACGACGACGTCGACGCCGTCGGAGAGCGCCGCGGCGATCTGCTCGGGGGCGTCCTCTGCGGTGATGTCGAGGCCGAGCGGCTCGGCGCCGCCGATCTCGGTCGCGACCTGACGCAGGTCTTCCATCGCCGGCGGGATGTCGAGGCCGACCACGGTGGCGCCGTCGCGCGCCAGGGTGCGGGCGATCGCGGCGCCGATGCCGCGGGCGGACCCGGTCACCAGCGCCGTCTTGCCCTCGAGCGGCCGCTCCCAGTCGATCTCCGGGGTCGGGGCCACGCCTTTGCCGACCTTGACGACCTGGCCGGAGACGTAGGCGGAGCGGGGGGAGAGCAGGAAGCGCAGGGTCGAGTCGAGCTGGTCCTCGCCGCCCTTGGCGACGTAGACGAGCTGGCAGGTCGAGCCGCGGCCGCCGATCTCCTTGGCGAGCGAGCGGGTGAAGCCCTCCAGCGCCCGCTGGGCGGTGTGGGCCCGGGCCGAGCCGGCTTCCGCCGGCGGGGTGCCGAGGACGACGACGCGGCCGCTGCGCCGCAGGTGGCCGACCGCCGGGTAGAAGAAGCGCTGCAGCTCGACCAGCTCGGTCGAGTCGGCGATCCCGGTGGCGTCGAAGACCAGCGCCTTCGCCTTGCCCTCGCCGCTGGCCCGTTCGGCCTTGATGTCGTCGAGGAAGGCGCCCACCTGCTTGCCGAGCCGCCCTTCCGGGGCGGCGTCGAACAGCACCGGCCCGGCGACGACCGGGGCGCCCTCGCGGTAGCGGTCGAGGTCGACCGGCTGGGGGAGGCCCAGCTGCTTGGCGACCGTCGAGACGACGGGCGCGTTGACGATCTGCGAGTAGCGGTCGCTCATTTGCTGCCTCCAGCGCTCTCGAGGATGGCGACGACGCCCTGGCCGCCGGCGGCGCAAATGCTGATCACGCCACGGCCCTTGCCGTCTTCGTGCAGTTGCTTGGCGAGGCCGGCGACGATGCGCCCGCCGGTCGCCGCGAACGGGTGGGCGGCGGCCAGCGAGCCGCCGTTGACGTTGAGCTTCTTGCGGTCGATCGCGCCGAGCGGCTCCTCGCGCCCGAGCTTCTCCTTGCAGAAGGTCTCGTCTTCCCAGGCCTTCAGCGTGCAGAGCACCTGCGCGGCGAAGGCCTCGTGGATCTCGTAGTAGTCGAAGTCCTGCAGGGTCAGGCCGGCGCGGTCGAGCATCTTCGGCATCGCGAAGGCGGGTGCCATCAGCAGGCCCTCGCGCTTGTGGACGTGGTCGACGGCCGCGGTCTGGCCCTCTGAGACGTAGGCGAGGATCGGCAGGCCGCGCTCTTTCGCCCACTCCTCGGAGGCGAGCAGCACCGCCGAGGCGCCGTCGGAGAGCGGCGTCGAGTTGGCGGCGGTCATCGTCCCCTCGGGCCCGCCGAAGACCGGCCCCAGCTTCGCCAGCTTCTCCAGGCTCGAGTCCGGCCGCAGGTTCTGGTCGCGGTCGAGTCCGAGGTAGGGGGTGATCAGGTCGTCGAGGAAGCCGCGCTCGTAGGCGGCGGCGAGGTTGTGGTGACTGTTGACCGCGAGCTCGTCCTGCTCCTCGCGGCCGATCTCCCATTCCGTCGCCATGGTCGCGCAGTGCTCGCCCATCGACTGGCCGGTGCGGGGCTCCTCGTTGCGGGGGATCGAGGGCACGATGTGACCCGGCCGCACCGCGGTCAGGGCCTTCAGCTTGCCGACGGTCGAGCGCTGCCGGTTGGCCTCGAGGAGGGTCTCGCGGAGCTGCTCGTTGAGCGCGATCGGGGCGTCGGAGGTGGTGTCGGCCCCGCAGGCGATGCCGGAGTCGATCTGGCCGAGGGCGATCTTGTTGGCGACCAGGATCGTCGTCTCCAGGCCGGTGCCACAGGCCTGCTGGACGTCGTAGGCGGGCGTCTCGGGGGCGAGCCGGGTGCTGAGGACGCTCTCGCGGGCGAGATCGCGGTCCCGGGAGTGCTTCAGAACGGCGCCGCCGGCGACCTCGCCGAGGGTCTCGCCCTGCAGGCCGTAGCGGTCGACGAGGCCGTCGATCGCGGCGGTGAGCATGTCCTGGTTGGATGCGTGCGAGTAGACGCTGTTGCTGCGCGCGAAGGGGATCCGGTTGCCGCCGATGACGGCGACGCGGCGCGTTTTCGTGTTCATTCGGTGGTCGTTCCTTTGTCGGTTGACGGGGAAGCTTGAGGAGGGGCCGAGCGGGCCCGGAGGCCGGGCTCGACGGTGGCGATGAGCAGCTCGGCGGCGTCGGAGGCGCTGACCGCCTCGGTTCGCAGCCACCAGCGCCCCAGCGCCTCGGCGGCGCCGAGCAGGGCGGTGGAGAGGGCCTCGACTTCGACCCGGGCGGCCTCGCGCTGGCGCTCGGAGAGCTGGGCCAGCAGGGTCCCGGAGACCATCGCGATGATCTGGCCGCGGTACTCGGCGACCCGGTCGGCGACGTCGCCGCTCTGCGGCAGCGTCTCGTCGAACAGCACCGCCCAGGCGGCGCGGTCGGCGTCGAGGAAGGCGAAGAAGGCGCGGACGCCGGCCCCCAGCGCGTCGCCGGGGCTGGCCGTGGCGGCGACCGCGTCGGCAACGGTCTTGGTGAGGGCGTCTCCGACCCGCTCCATGCAGGCGATGTAGAGCTGCTCCTTGTTGCCGAAGTAGTTGTAGAGCAGCGGCTTGGTGACCCCGACGGCAGCGGCGATCTCGTCCATCTTCACCGCCGCGTAGCCCCGCTCGGCGAAAAGCCCGTGCGCGGCGGCCAGCGTCTGCTCCATCCGGTCCTCCCGCGGGAGCCGGGACCGTGGCGATATTGCAGCCATCGGTGTAGAGGTTACCCAGATATAAATTTATATCTAGGTAAGAGTGACGGACCTCACAGAGATATCATACAGAATTGTATAATACAATTCTGTATAAGGTCTCCGGTTGAAGTTGGGCCATCTATACAAGTACGTATAATGCAGGTTTGTATGAATGGTCTCGTCAGCAACCCATTCCACTTCGGAGCGCTTGCCCTGGATGAGGCTTTCACCGACAGGGAGCAGGAGCGGGCCGAGTTGACGAGCGACATCCGCAATGGCCAGGATGTCGTCGTCATTGCTCGTCGCCGCCTGGGCAAGTCGTCCCTGGCTTGGAGCGCCGCTCAGGCAGTGGCGGCCGATGGCGTGCTCGTCGCCCAGGTGGACCTGATGACTACTCCCACCAAGGAGCGGCTGGCCGCGGCCTTGGCCGGATCGATCTTCGAGCAGATCGCATCGACGCTGGAGCGCGTCAAGGAAGCCGCTCTCGCTCCGTTCCGTGGGCTTCAGATCCAGCCCACGGTGACCGTGGACCCCGGAGACGGCAGCTACTCATTCAGCTTCGCGGCGAACGAGCGGCCGGAGGACATTGATGCCACCCTCGAGAGGCTTTTCCGCCTGCCCGGCGAGCTTGCCGCTGCCAGGGGACGCAGGGCGGCGCTGGTCATGGACGAGTTCCAGCAGGTCGTCGACATCGATCCCTTGCTTCCGAACGTGATGCGCGCCGTGTTCCAGCAGCAGCCGGAGGTCGCACACGTCTACCTGGGCAGCAAACGCCATGTCATGGACCGCCTCTTCAACGACCAGAACGAACCCTTCTGGCGCAGCGCCAAGACGGTGGAGCTCGGCGCGATCGATCCCGTCGCATTCGCCCCGTTCCTCGTCGACCGCTTCGACGTTACTGGCAAGTCGATCGCGCCGGACGCGGTGGCGGCGGTGCTGGATCGCACCGAGGGGCACCCGTATGCCACCCAGCAGCTCGGCTACTTCCTCTGGGAGCGAACCGCGGTCGGCGAGGAGGCCTCCGAGGAGGCCGTGGAGCAGGCCCTCGGCGACGTCCTACGCTCGGAGCACACCCACTTCGTTCTCCTCTGGGAAAGCTCGAGCACCCATCAGAAACTGGTTATGGAGGCACTGGCTCGCGAAGCCGGCCGCCCTTTCAAGGCGGAGTATCGTCGCCAGCACGGTCTCGGTCAGGCCACGAATGTCCAACGGGCACTGGGGACGCTCGAACAGCGGGAGATCGTGATCGGGAACGAGGGTGCGTACCGCCTCGGGGAACCATTCCTCGCCGAGTGGCTGAACGCGCGGTAGAAGGGAGTTTGCACGCACGGCCGGGGACGCGCCTGGCGGCGCGCCCGGACCGTTAGGCCATTCCGTTGGGAGCAGTCAGGCCTCGGAGAAGCCGAAGCGGTGCTGGAGGCGGCGGAGGGGGGAGGGTGCCCACCAGTTCCACTCGCCGAGCAGGCGCATCAGGGCGGGGACGAGCAGGGCGCGGACGATGGTCGCGTCGATCATCACCCCGACCGCCATCCCGATCGCGATCTGCTTGACGAAGAAGACGCTCGAGACCGCGAAGGCGAGGAAGACGAGGGCGATGGCGAGGGCGGCGGCGGTGATCACCCGGCCGGTGCGGCCGATCCCGACCGCGACCGCCTCCTCGTTGGAGTCGCCGGCGTCGTAGCGCTCTTTGATCCGGGCCATCACCAGCACCGCGTAGTCGGTGGCGAGCCCGAAGAGGACCGCGAAGAGGAAGACCAGGCTGGTCACCTCGATCGCCGCCGGCCCGGTGTAGTCGAGCGGCGCCTTCAGCCAGCCCTCCTGGAAGGCGAGGACGAGGATGCCGAGCGTGGCGCCGAGGGTCAGCGTGTTCATCAGCAGGGTCTTCAGCGGCAGCAGGATCGAGCCGGTCAGCAGGAAGAGCAGCAGCAGGGTGGTGAAGGCGACGATCGCCACCACCAGCGGCGCGTGGTCGACGAGGCTCTGCTTCTGGTCGATGAAGCCGGCCGTGTTGCCGGAGACGAGCGCGACGGCGCCGTCGGGCGCGTTCAGCTCGCGGATCGCGTGGACGGAGTCCTGGGACTCGCCGCTGAGGGCGGGCCCGGAGAGGGCGAAGTTGGCGTAGGCGACCTCCTCGGAGGCGGGGAGGAAGGGGGTGCCGCGGGTGACTCCGGGGACCGCTTCGACGCGCTCGCGAAAGGCCGCCAGCTGCCCCGGCCCGGCGCCGCCGTCGACGGTGACCGTCACCGCCTCGGTGACGTCGCGCGAGTAG